>CAYTTD010000022.1:0-10722 GCA_964440595.1 uncultured Gaiellales bacterium | reverse complement strand
CACGAACAACTGCACGTTCTTTTACCGAGCCATGGGGCTGCGTATGCTTGACCGTGCCAACTACAACATCGCCAACATGGGCATAGCGGCGCTTTGAGCCGCCGAGCACCCTGATGGTGAGCAATTCGCGAGCACCGGTGTTATCGGCAACCCTCATTCTTGTTTCCTGCTGAATCATTACTTTGCTCGCTCCACAATCTCAACCAGACGCCAGGTCTTGGTTTTTGACATTGGCCGACACGCAACAACACGTACACGATCACCTTCGCCGGCGTCGTTCTTCTCGTCGTGCGCATGAACTTTCTTGGTCACCCTCATAACCTTGTGGTAACGAGGGTGCTTCTTTGACTGGTCGACACGGACAACGATGGACTTATCCATCACTGAGCTGACAACCTCGCCAACCAACTCCTTGCGTACCGGAACTCTTTTTTCACTAACATCTGATGTCATGCAACAACACCTTCCTTACTTGTTGCCGCTGCGTTTTTGCGGGAGGCAATCTGAAGCTGAGAGATAACTGTAAGGATTTTTGCGATCTCGCGCTTCACCTGGCCAACTCGCGCAGTATTTTCGAGAGAACCGGTTGCCTGCGAAAATCTCAGGTCAAGAAGCTCGCGCTTCTTCTCATTCAGAAGGGTTGTCAGATCCTCGACTGACTTGCCTCGTAACGCTTGAAGTTCTTTGCGCTTCATAGCTCACCATCCCTGACTACGAACTTGCATTTCACTGGCAGCTTCATTGCGGCCAGCCTCATTGCCTCACGGGCGAGTGGCTCTGGTACACCGGCGAGCTCGAACATCACCATTCCAGGCTTCACAACAGCGACCCATCCTTCAGGCGAGCCCTTACCCTTGCCCATTCTCGTTTCGAGAGGCTTCTTTGTGATTGGCTTGTGCGGAAAGAGGTTGATCCACACCTTACCGCCACGCTTGATCTTGCGGGTCATGGCAATACGAGCGGCCTCAATCTGCCGGTTGGTAATCCAACCAGCATCCATTGTCTTTAGGCCGTACTGCCCAAAGTTGACCCTTGTATTGCCTTTGGCAAGACCACGGCGACGGCCGCGATGGTGCCTACGAAACTTTGTTCTCTTCGGCATCAACATGATTACCTGGCCTCCTCACGTCTTCCAGCGCCCGCGCCCGCACCTGCCGGCTTGCGATTTCCGCCGCGCCTTCCACGAGTGCTACGCCTATCGTCATCGTCAATGCGCATGCGCCCTGACTCGAATCCTTCAGGGAGGACCTCTCCCTTGTTGATCCAAACCTTTACGCCAATACGACCGTAGGTTGTATTGGCCTCAACAAAGCCGTAGTCAATATCAGCTCGGAGTGTATGCAGCGGCACACGCCCCTCGTTATAGCCTTCGACTCGCGCCATTTCTGCGCCGCCCAAGCGCCCACCACAACGAACCTTGACGCCGTGGGCACCCGAGCGCATTGCAGAAGCGAGAGACCTCTTCATTGCGCGCCTGAAAGCAACGCGGTTCTCAAGCTGCTCAGCGATGCCCTGAGCAACTAGACGCGCATCCAGCTCTGGGCGCTTGATCTCATTGATGTTGATGTGTACAGCTTTTGCTGTCATGGCGTGAATCTCTTTTCGCAGAGAATCAACCTCGGAACCCGACTTGCCGATGACGATGCCAGGTCGCGCCGTATAAATGTCGACTGTGACCTTCTGCTTGTCTTTGCGAATCAGGATGTCACTGATGCCTGCATGGTGAAGCTTGCCAATGATGTGTCGCCTGATGTTGACGTCCTCGATCAGGTAGTCGCTGTATTCGCGCTCAGTGAACCAGTTGGAACGCCAGTCATGGATGATGCCGACCCTTAGGCCGCCGGGATGTATTTTCTGTCCCATTTACTCTTCGCTCCCTGATTCATCTGCCGCTTCAGCGACAGCTTCGTGATCACTCTCTACAGCTGGAGCCTCCTCAACTGGAGCCTCAGCAACGTCTGCAACCTCTACGGCTTCTACTTCTTCCTCAGTCGCCTTTGGCTTTGGCGCTTCAGCCTTTTTCTTCTTTTCTACAGGTGCTGGAGCGGAGTCCTTGCTTGCAGCAACACGCGCCGCTCGGTCACCACCAGACTTCCTCTTCCTTGAAAGCTTCTGCACCATCTCGTCAGGCATCTCATCAACTACAACCGTGACGTGACACGTTCGCTTGTTGATGCGATCAGCGCGACCTCGAGCCCGTGGCTTGAAGCGCTTGAACGTCGGGCCCTCGTCGACCCAAGCCTCAGCCACATAAAGGTCTTCAATGGTCATCCCGTTGTTGTTCTCGGCGTTGGCAACGGCACTCTTCAGCACCTTGAATACCTCTTTTGAAGCACCACGGGTTGAAAAAGTCAGCGTCGTTGCTGCATCCGCGATTGCCTTGCCGCGGATCTGATTCACAACCAGTCGACCCTTTTGCGCAGAGAAGCGCAAGTACTTTGATGTGGCTCGTACACCCTTATTATTTGAACGAGCTGGCACAGATGAACCTGCAGCTTTTGCTGAAGTCTCCTGCTTTTCAAGTTTTGCTGAGATGCTCATGACCTTTTTCTTTCTTCAACCGTTTCTTTAGCGCTTAGCCTTGTCGGCGGTGTGGCCCCTGTAGTACCTGGTAGGAGCAAACTCACCGAGCTTGTGGCCAACCATTGATTCAGAGATAAATACCGGAACATGCTTACGGCCGTCGTGAACAGCGATTGTGTGGCCAACCATGTCTGGAAAGATGGTTGAAGCACGCGACCATGTTCGAACCATGCGCTTTGTTCCGTCCTGATTCATATTGCGAATACGAGAAATCAATCGCAGCTCTACGAAGGGACCTTTTTTGCTTGAGCGAGACATTTACCTCTTCCCCTTTCCGCGCTTTCGACCGCGGACAATCAGTTTGCTTGAGTGCTTACGAGTGTTTCGCGTTCGATAACCTCGCGTGGGCTTGCCCCACGGAGTTACCGGATGCCTACCGCCGCTGGACTTACCCTCACCGCCACCATGGGGGTGATCAACCGGGTTCATCACAACACCGCGAACCTTAGGACGACGACCCTGCCACCGTGTGCGACCGGCCTTGCCGCCCTTCTGGTTGGCATGCTCTGAGTTGCCAACAGCACCAATTGTCGCTCGACACTCAACGCGAACCTTGCGCATCTCGCTGGATGGAAGCCTGAGTGTTGCGTACTCGCCTTCCTTAGCTACTAGCTGAATAGCCGTACCTGCAGAGCGACCCATCTGAGCGCCCTTGCCCTTCTGAAGCTCAACACAGTGGATGACTGTACCAACCGGAATGTCGGCAAGAGCAAGGCAGTTACCTGGCTTGATCTCTGCACCGGGACCAGATGAGATCTTGTCGCCTACCTGAAGCTTGGCAGGAGCAATGATGTATCTCTTCTCACCATCCGCGTAGAAGAGCAGCGCAATTCGTGCTGAACGGTTTGGATCGTACTCGATTGCAGCTACGCGAGCTGGAATGCCATCCTTGCGGCGCTTGAAGTCAATCTCTCGATAGCGGCGCTTGTGGCCACCACCACGATGGCGAACCGTGATTCGACCATTGTTGTTGCGGCCGCCACGCTTACGCATGCCGGTTGTGAGGGACTTCTCCGGACTCTTCTTGGTTACATCAGCAAAGTCGCTGATCTCCATGAATCTGCGACCCGGTGATGTTGGACGAAACTTACGAACTGGCATCAGCGAACTCCTTCAAATATCTGGATCGAGTCGCCATCGCGAAGGGTCACTATCGCTCGCTTGTACCCAGGGCGGGTACCTTTGAAAGCGCCTCGACGCTTTGGCTTGGCTTTTACGGTAGCCGTATTCACCTTGAGAACGGTTACGCCAAAGATCTTCTCGACCGCCTTGCGTACCTGCACTTTTGTTGCGTCGTTGTGCACGCGAAACACGTAGCGATTGTTCTCAATCTGGGCGAATGCTTTTTCTCCCCATCCGGGAGCAACTATCAGATCGTGATAATCCATCAGGCCTTGCCTCCAGTCATTTCACCAAGTGCGGATTCAGTAACGATGAGCCCGCGCCCCCAAAGGAGGTCTGCGACATCTACGTCGTTTGAGGCGACTACCTGCACATCGCGCAGGTTTCGGAAAGACTTCCAGATACCTTCCTGCGCCGGCGTGCAGACAACTGTCACCTTGTGATTTCGCCCGTCGAAGCTCCACTCTGAGCGAAGGGCATCAGCCTTCCTGGTTGAAGGAGCATCAAACGCAGCATCAGCAAGCACAGCAAATGAGCCGCGCTGCTGGTGAAGTGAAAGCGCACACTTCAAAGCACCGGATCGCTCTTTTCGATTCACCTTGCCGCCGTAAGAACGAGGAGAAGGACCAAAAACCACTCCACCGCCTGACCACTGAGGCGCCCGAGTCGTGCCCTGTCGAGCACGGCCGGTGCCCTTTTGTCGCCAAGGCTTGCTACCACCACCGCTAACCTTGCCACGGGTTTTTGTCGCGTGGGTACCTTGACGACGCCAAAGCATCTCATTGCGAACAACGTGCCACACAAGGTGCTCACGCCACTCGCAACCAAAGTAGTCCTCTGATAGCTCAGCGTTACCCGAGCCGCCCAAAATGCTTGTTGACAACTTAGCCATTACTCACTTACCACCACAACGATCGAGTTTTTATGCCCGGGCACTGCGCCCTTGACCATCAAAAGGCCACGCTCTTCATCAACCTTGGCAATCTTGAGTCCTGGCTGAGTGACGCGTTTGTTACCCATCTGCCCTGGGAGTCGCATGCCCTTGAACACTCTCGCTGGCCATGCGCTTGCACCAATCGAACCCGGGGCGCGCTTGTTATGCGAGCCGTGACTCATTGGGCCGCGGCCGAAGTTGTGGCGCTTAACCGTGCCTTGAAATCCCTTGCCGATTGAAGTACCGCGAACCTTTATCTTCTGCCCGGCTTCAAAGCGGGCTACCGTAACTTCGTCACCAACAGCGACATCATCCATGCCTCGAATCTCTTCAAGTCGACGCCATGCACCTTTGATGCCGGCCTTTCGTAGATGACCAAGCTCAGGCTTGGAAATTTTGCGCTCGTCAACCTCGTCAAAGGCGATCTGTGCAGCAACGTATCCGTCACCTTCTCCTGTGCGCACCGCAACAACGGGGCAGGGCCCAGCCTGAAGCACTGTTACAGGTGTTACAGACCCGTCTTCTTCGAAGATGCGGGTCATTCCAAGTTTTCTAGCGATTATTCCGTTTGCCATGATCGGGGGCTCCGTTTTTTCTGGGGGAGTTCTTGCCGTTTAGAGCTTGATCTCGATGTCGACACCAGCCGGCAGATCAAGACGCATCAACGCGTCGACTGTCTTTGGTGTTGGTTTGCGAATATCGATGAGTCGCTTGTGCGTGCGAATCTCAAAGTGCTCGCGAGAGTCTTTGTCTTTGAAGGGGCCGCGAATAACGCAATAGATGTTGCGTTCGGTGGGCAGTGGTACTGGCCCTACAACCTCTGCGCCAGTGCGTGTTGCGGTCTCGACGATCGAGCCAGCACTGCGATCGAGCTGAGTGTGCTCGTATCCTTTCAGCCTGATGCGAATGTTCTGCTGCGCCATCCGTAGCCTTCTTCCAGTTTCTTTTTTCTGTTACTTCTAACCTATTGTCTTCAACTTCTTCAGATTCCTGTTGCCAGGAATCTCGGGCCCCCACCGAAGTGAGGGCCCGTATTCCAATAACCTAAAAGGTCACTTGATGACCTTGGTAACCACACCAGCGCCAACGGTGCGGCCGCCTTCGCGAATAGCGAAACGGAGACCTTCGTCCATGGCGATTGGAGTGATCAGCTTGACAGTCATGTGGGTGTCATCACCTGGCATGACCATCTCTGAACCTTCCGGCAACGTTACGACGCCTGTTACGTCGGTGGTGCGGAAGTAGAACTGTGGCCTGTAGTTACCGAAGAACGGAGTGTGTCGACCACCTTCGTCCTTTGAAAGAACATAGACCTGAGCTTCGAACTCGGTGTGAGGTGTGATTGAACCTGGCTTTGCAAGAACCTGACCTCGCTGCACTTCTTCACGCTTAGTACCGCGAAGCAGAGCGCCGATGTTGTCACCAGCGCGCCCCTCGTCGAGCAGCTTTCGGAACATCTCAACGCCGGTACATACCGTCGTCATTGACTTCTCCTGCATGCCGACAATCTCGACTTCTTCGTTCACCTTGACGATGCCACGCTCAACACGGCCGGTGACTACGGTGCCACGACCGGTAATGGTGAATACGTCCTCGATTGGCATGAGGAATGGTCGATCGATGTCGCGCTCTGGCTCAGGAACATACTCGTCAACTGCTGCCATGAGCTCCATGATCTTGTCGCCCCACTCGCCGCTTGGATCCTCAAGTGCCTTGAGAGCTGAACCACGAACGACAGGGATGTCGTCGCCTGGGAATTCGTAGTCGCTCAGGAGCTCGCGAACTTCCATCTCAACGAGATCGATGAACTCTTCCTCATCAACCATGTCTTCCTTGTTGAGGAACACAACGAGGTAAGGCACGCCAACCTGGCGGGCAAGCAGGATGTGCTCGCGGGTCTGTGGCATCGGGCCGTCTGCTGCGCTAACAACCAGGATCGCACCGTCCATCTGAGCTGCACCAGTAATCATGTTCTTGACGTAGTCAGCGTGACCTGGGCAGTCAACGTGGGCGTAGTGACGATTAGGTGTCTCGTACTCAACGTGAGCGGTTGCAATGGTGATGCCGCGCTCGCGCTCTTCTGGAGCCTTGTCAATCTGGTCAAAATCTGTTGCCTCGGTGCCAGTGTCGCGTGATGACAGGACCTTGGTGATTGCCGCGGTAAGAGTTGTCTTGCCGTGGTCGATGTGACCAATTGTGCCGATATTTACGTGTGGTTTTGTTCTGTCGAACTTCTGCTTTGCCATCTTTTTTGTTCCCTGTTCTTATGTTGTGGTGGTTTTCTTTCTATTGCTGGATATTTTGTTTGACCAAGTGTTCCCTGACTGCAAGGTGGTTGCTATTGCCCCCTCGCCTTGCTGATGATTTCAGTTGCAATTGCCTGTGGTACCTCTTCGTACCTGGAGAATTGCATCGTTGAGGTAGCTCGCCCCTGCGTCAGGGAGCGCAAAGCCGTAGCATACCCGAACATTTCACTTAGCGGCACCTTGCCACGAATCACCTGCGCGTTGCCGCGAGGCTCCATTCCTTCGATGCGGCCGCGGCGACTGGAAAGGTCACCCATGACCTCACCCATGTAATCCTCTGGGGTAACGACTTCGATGTCGTAAACCGGCTCGAGGAGCGCCATGCCTGATCGCTCGGCTGCTGCCTGGAAAGCGATCGAACCAGCAAACTCGAAAGCCATGGTGCTCGAGTCGACGTCGTGGTACTTACCATCGATGAGCTCAACCTTGACGTCAACGATTGGGTAGCCGGCGAGGATACCGCGCTGCATAGCACCCTTCATGCCGTGCTCGACTGAAGGGATGAACTCGCGTGGAATCGCGCCACCTGTGATCTTGTTACTGAACTCGAAGCCCTTGCCCGGCTCGTTCGGCTCCATGTTGATTAGCACGACACCGAACTGGCCAGAGCCACCGGTCTGCCGAACAAACTTGCCCTCGATCTTCTCGACGCGCTTCTTGATGGTCTCGCGATATGCAACCTGTGGCTTGCCAACGTTTGCCTCGACGCGGAACTCACGAAGGAGACGGTCAACGATGATCTCAAGGTGAAGCTCACCCATACCGGCAATGATGGTCTGGCCTGTTTCCTCGTCGGTCCAGGTGCGGAAAGTTGGATCTTCTTCAGCAAGCTTTGCAAGCGCAATACCCAGCTTATCCTGGTCAGACTTGGTCTTTGGCTCGATGGCAACGTTGATGACTGGCTCAGGGAAAACCATTGACTCAAGCAGCACTGGCTTGTCTTTGGTGCAGAGCGTGTCACCGGTTGAGGTCTGCTTAAGACCAACAGCTGCAGCAATTTCACCCGCTGAGATTGAGTCGCGCTCTTCACGGTGGTTAGCGTGCATCTGGAGGATGCGGCCCACGCGCTCAGCCTTGTCTTTGGTTCTGTTATAGATCTGCGATCCGGCAGAGATGGTGCCAGAGTACACGCGGAAGTAGGTGAGCTTGCCAACGTGTGGGTCGGTCATGACCTTGAATGCCAGCGCCGCGAATGGACCATCGGGGTCTGCAGGGCGCTCAATCTCTTCACCGGTCTTTGGATCGGTGCCTTTGATTGCCGGCACGTCGAGTGGTGAAGGCAGGTAGTCGATAACTGCGTCGAGAAGTGGCTGCACACCCTTGTTCTTAAATGCTGAACCACAAAGTACCGGGTTGAAGGCATTGGCGATGGTAGCTGAGCGAATGCCGGCCTTAAGCTCGTCTTCGCTGAGCACGCCGTCTTCGAGGTACTTCTCCATCATCTCTTCGTCGTGGGAAGCAACTTCCTCAAGCAGGGTCTCGCGATACTCGTTTGCCTTGTCTGCAAGCTCAGCCGGAATCTCGACATACTCGAAGTTCTGACCGGAGTCGTCCTTGTAATCGATAGCCTGCATCTTCACGAGGTCAATAACGCCGCGGAAGTTATCCTCGGCACCCCAAGGAAGCTGGATGGCAACTGGCTTTGCACCAAGGCGATCTCGCATGGTGTCCATCGACATGTAGAAGTCCGCGCCCATGCGATCCATCTTGTTGATGAATGCAATTCTCGGCACGCCGTACTTGTCGGCCTGGCGCCAAACAGTCTCGGACTGTGGCTCTACGCCGGCAACTGAGTCAAACAGAGCCACCGAACCGTCGAGCACGCGAAGCGATCGCTCAACCTCAACGGTGAAGTCAACGTGACCAGGTGTGTCGATAATGTTGATGCGGTGATCGTTCCAATGCGCCGTAGTTGCAGCGGAGGTAATGGTGATGCCGCGCTCCTGCTCCTGCACCATCCAGTCCATTGTTGCCGCACCTTCGTGAACCTCACCGGTTCGATGGATACGCCCGGTGTAGTAAAGGATGCGCTCGGTGGTGGTCGTCTTGCCAGCGTCGATGTGCGCCATGATGCCAATGTTGCGCATGCGCCTGAGTGCGGATGCTGCCTTTGACTTTGTCTGTGTCTGCGT
Organism: uncultured Gaiellales bacterium; assembly: GCA_964440595.1. Taxonomy (GTDB): domain Bacteria; phylum Actinomycetota; class Thermoleophilia; order Gaiellales; family SKUG01; genus CAYTTD01. Next base: position 1,645 of record CAYTTD010000022.1, on the reverse strand, counting down.
TGCCACGAACGTACCTTTCCAAATTCCTTACTACCAGCGGTAGTGTGCAAATGCCTTGTTGGCCTGAGCCATCCTGTAAACGTCATCTTTCTTCTTGAATGCGCCACCCTGGTGCGACAGCGCATCCATGATCTCTCCAGCGAGTCGATCCGCCATTGACTTCTCGCGCCTGTCACGGGCGTAGGAGACCATCCAGCGAATAGCGAGAGTGCGTGCACGACGTGCAGGAACCTCAACTGGTACCTGGTAGTTCGCACCACCAACACGGCGGCTTCGCACCTCGAGCACCGGGGTAAGGGTCTTCACTGCCTGCTCAAGTACCTCAAGCGGGTTGCGACCCGACTTCTCACCGACCTGATCAAGCGCGTCGTAAACAATCTTCTCTGAGAGTGATTTTTTACCGTCGCGAAGAACCTTGTTGATGATCTGAGTAACGAGGAGTGAACCGTACTTCGGGTCTCGCTGCAGTTGTCTGGGGCGTATGTCTGCTCTTCGTGGCATATCTTGCTACCTTTACCCCGATTAATCCTGATTCTTCTTTGCGCCGTACTTTGAACGAGCCTGCTTGCGCCCGGATACGCCGGATGCGTCGAGCGCTGAGCGGATCACCTTGTAGCGAACACCTGGAAGGTCCTTTACACGGCCGCCACGAACAAGAACCACTGGGTGCTCCTGCAGGTTGTGGCCAATGCCCGGAATGTAGGCAGTGACTTCCATGCCGTTTGTGAGGCGAACACGAGCTACCTTTCGAAGCGCAGAGTTAGGCTTCTTTGGGGTCTGCGTCCACACGCGTGTGCATACTCCACGGCGTTGGGGGCATCGCTTTAGCGCTGGGGTCTTTGTCTTGGACACCTGCTTTTTGCGCGGCTTTCGTACAAGTTGACTGATTGTGGGCATAAGTGTTGTTACCTTGCCTTCACGGGCTTTGTTCGTAGATGGACGGACGCACCACATACACGTGAATTGACCACACGCATGCAGCAGTGCACGCGCCGACAGGCGCAGCAGCGGGATACGATATCAGTTTAATGGCCGGGCTTCAAACGGCAACCGTCGTCAGTCACCTACGATTGCACGTTCAAGATCGTCAGAAAATCGATGGAGATCGTTCCGAGACAACGGTGTATCGCTGATGTTGCGGGCGATTCCGGTAATTTCAGCCAGCGAGAGGTCGCTGATCAGTGCTCGTGATGCCGGATCGGCCGCAACATTCATGGGCAGTGCACCAAAAATCGACAGGATCTGGTCCGCTTCTTCCTCCGGGCGCCCCGAATCGAAAATGCTTCTCAGGATCTTCTCGCCGGCCTCAGAGCTACGACCGGTTGTAAAACGCTCATGGATCAAGCTGCCGCCGATGCGCTCGCTTTCATTAAATATCTTGTCTCCCGCAATCAGGTATGAGAAAACGTCATCCTGCGATGCCAGCCTTAGCGGGTTGCGCCATGAGGCGTTTTGAATAGCGTAAAATTTACGGCCGTCATACGTCGCATGTGAGTATCTGGTAGCCGACAATGATGAGTATCGTTCGGACTCAACCGAGGCTGAAAGTAACCGCTCGATGAATCCGAGTTCTTTTTCTACAGCACGCCTCTTTCGGCTTTTCCTGCTTGAGACCACTGATGCACCGACAAGGCGCTCCGTCAAT
>CAYTTD010000021.1:0-11162 GCA_964440595.1 uncultured Gaiellales bacterium | reverse complement strand
TCACTGCGAATGATCGGATCGTGGGCGACTCATATCCATTTGAGCTTTCACGTGAGTGGATGAATGGCTATCGTGGTCAACGGATAAGGCAGATGATTGACGAGAGGGATGGTCATACCGTTGAACGGCAATCTCGAATTCAGACCGATGTACGATCGTTGCCGGGCGTGAAGTTCGTTCAGTTGCTTCGTGCGATGGCTCCAGAGCCTGTTGGGCCCGGTTCGCGCGAGTTGCTTGATGCGCTGTTTGCGTGGGACGGCGATGTGAGGGTTGCAGATGATGGTGCCATCGCATGGCGGCTTGCAATAAGAGCTTTGCAGGAGCGTGTGTTTGGATGGATGGATGACCTGCTTCCGGTTTTTCTGGGGGCAAGTCACACCGGGATCGGCGGGCACTGGACACTAAATGCAAGAAGTGTTCCTAGAATTCTTCGCGCAATGGAGGCGGGTGACCTGGCGCTCCTTGACCTCGGCAAGAAGATTGCAGCCGAACACAGTGTTTCTGGCGCCTGGAAGCCAGCTGAATCGTGGCAGGAGGCCGTAACCGATGCCATTGACGCTGCGGGTGCAAGATTCGTTGGTCGCGACGAGCAGCGCGCGCGAGAGCACGTCTATTCGCCGCCATCCACAAGTCGGCTTGCAGGCTCTGTGCTACGTGCTCACAGGCGTCGACGCCTGCATCGTCTAAGGCTTCAGCACCCGTTAGGAGTAATCCCGGGGTTGGCGTTCACCGTCAGCTACGGGCCGTTTGCTGTACCTGGTGACTCTGACACTGTTTGGCAACAAACACCATGGAATAACCCCCTCAATGACCACGCAATGGTCGGGCCTTCCCACCGAATGATCTGGGACATGAGTGATCCTGATGCTTCCCGTGGTGTTTTGTGCGGTGGGCAGTCGGGGCATCCGGCTAGTCCCAATTACGTTGATCAGGTTGCAACCTGGAACCAGGGGAAACTACGCAGTGCTCCGTGGACCCGCAAAGCCATTGAAAAAGCTGCTTTGTATCAGCAGCTCCTTGAGCCAGAGTAAGAAGAGATTTGCTCAGCCGAAGATGCGTTCAGCCAGCTGGCGCATACGGGTGCCGGCGACGATCAGCCAAGCCCGTGGATCAAGCACAATCACCGAAGCGCTGATCGAGAGTCGATCGCGGTTGCTGCGGGTTCTCGACCTCTTGCGGGGGTCCGTGCTGTCTGAGTTAGTGGGGATGCTGCTCACTTTAAAGCCAATCCGTCATGTATGTACCATTGCCAGTGTATCGGGATGTGGAGTGAATCCGTCGCGGCCTATGTAGGCAAATAGCTGATTCGGGCAGCCTTGACGACCGTCAACCCCTATGAATCGTTATGAGATATATGACGTCGAGATTGCAGGCCACAGGCGTCCCGCCGTAATCATTACCCGTGAGAGCGCGATCCCGATACTTTCCAACATCGCGATGGCGCCAATCGCATCAACTGTTAGCAGATTGATAACTGAGGTTGCAGTTGGTATCGATAACGGTCTGCTGCGTGACTGTGTTGTCCGCTGTGACAACGTTGCGACATTGCCAAAGGCGGTCTTGGGCAGGTACCGCGGAAGTTTGAATACCGAACAGATATTCAGGCTAGATGTTGCGTTGAAGATTGCGTTACAACTGGAGCGATAGCGCATGGGGCAAATTGCGATTTTTCGCCAGTGATAAAGCTGGCTCATGCACGGTTTGGCATGTGCCGATGGTCGCGAGAAGTCACGAATCGGGAGTTGACCGAATGCCCAATAACAATGAGCCGCCAAAGAAGTGGAAAGGTACTGTAGTACTAGTCGCAATTTTCATCGGGGTCTTTGCCGCCCTCGGTGCACTTGCGTCGATGCAGCCAGGCGCTTCACAGTCGTCGCAGATTACATTCTCTGACTTCCTCGATAAGTTGGAGGACGACAAGGTTGAGCTGGTTACGATCTCAGAAAAACGTCATCAGGTTACTGCCAAGCTAACAAACGGCGACATCGTTACCTCGAACTACCCTGCTGACTTCCCGCTCACACAACGGCTTGAGCTGATGAAGGTGCAATTCGCGGTAGCGCGAGAGGGGTCTGGTAGCGGATCCGGCTGGATGATATTCGCGTTTGTCGTTGGCATCATCGTGGTGCTGTTTTTGCTCAACCGTTCTCGCAATGGCGGAGGAAAGGCAGCAAACGGTGCTCCGGGCCGCATGCTCGAAGTCGGTGAAGTTGACGTTACCTTCAACGACGTCGCCGGATGTGATGAGGTTGTGGAGGAGCTTGCTGAGATCAAGGAATTTCTTTCTGACCCTGAGCGTTTCCGTGAGCTTGGCGCGAGCATCCCGAAGGGAGTGCTGCTGTTTGGTCCTCCAGGAACAGGTAAGACGCTGCTTGCCAGGGCTGTTGCCGGCGAGGCTGGAGTGCCGTTCTTCTCGATCTCTGGATCAGACTTCGTTGAGATGTACGTTGGCGTTGGCGCAAGCCGTGTCAGGAAACTCTTTGAGGCTGCCAAGTCCCAGGCTCCCTGTGTTGTATTCATCGACGAGATCGACGCAGTTGGTAGAAGGCGAAGTGGAAATGCGCAAGGTGGGCAGGAAGAGCGCGAAAACACGTTGAATCAGCTTCTGGTTGAGATTGACGGGTTTGCTCCAACGGACAACGTGATCGTTATGGCCGCTTCAAACCGCGTTGACATTCTTGATCCAGCGCTAACCCGCCCAGGTCGCTTTGACCGGCAGGTTATCGTTGATTCACCAGATCGCCAGGGGCGTCTTGAGATCCTCAAGATTCATGGAAAAGGCAAGCCATTCAGGGAAGATGTAACTCTGGAGGCAGTTGCGAGTCAGACCGCCGGATTCAATGGCGCTGATCTTGCAAACCTTGTGAATGAAGCAGCATTGCTTACCGCTCGCGCCGGGCGCAAAGAGATCACTCCGCGCGACATGGATGAGGCAATCATGCGGGTGCTTGCGGGCCCGCAGAAGAACAGGTTGATCTCCGACAAGGAGAAGCGGACTATTGCAACACACGAGATCGGTCACGCGATCATGGCTCACGTTCTGTCTGACGCCGAGCCGGTTCACAAGGTGACGATCATCGGTCGTGGTCGCGCGCTTGGCCTGATGGTGAGCCTGCAGGAAGAAGATCGCCTGCTACGTTCCCGTGGCGAGTTACTTAGCCGCATGGCAGTTGCTCTTGGTGGTCGCGTTGCGGAGGAGATCGTGTTCGGTGAGATTACGACTGGCGCTGCCAATGACCTGGAGGCGGTGAATGAGATTGCTCAGGCAATGGTTCTGCACTATGGCATGAGCGATAACTTCGCAACGCGCGCTCTCGTTCACCACGATCAGCTTATCGCTCACTCCGATGCATTGAAGGAGAAGATCGACGCCGAGGTTGACAGCCTGGTTACCGAGGCAAAGCAGATTACCAGGGAGCGGCTTGAGGCGAATCGCGAGATGCTTGATCACCTGTCAAACATTCTTATCGAGCGTGAGACCATTGACCGTGATGAGTTTGAGACGTTGATGAGCGGCGGCAAGCTTGCGCCATTGATTCGCGACTGGACCAAGCAGGAGCGCCGCGACTGGGCGACCAGGCCGTTTGGAGTCTTTGACGCACGTGCTGCATCGGGCTACCGTGACATCTCTGAATCCTCAGCAGAAGACGCAGAGCAGGGAGCTGAGGTCGTGATGCTGTTCCCGAGGGTGAAAGACGAAAGCGTCGCAGAGTCGGAGCAGGAAGTCGGAGCCCTCGGTGAATCCGAAGAGCAGGTAGCCTAGAAGCCACCTGGCTCAGTCGCAGGTCCTGTACTCGGTGGCTGGGATTCTCGTCAGGTTGCTGTCTGATACAAATGGGATTGCGCCGATGCTGCAGCTGTGGCCGACTGCGAGATCCATCGTTGCCTGATCAGAGGCAGCAACATAGTCGGTTGTCGTAACAACTAGACCTTTTCGCTTTAGTTTTTGGATCGTTTTGGTCGCCTGCCTATGATCTGCCCGACCGGTTTTCTCATATCTGTGTTTTTCGAAGTTGTAAGTTGAAGTCACGTCTTCGCGATTCCAGCCATCAAGCATCGGTATGAAGGGCTTGATGACGTCGTCACCGTTCTGCGCGTACAGCACTGAATTGTGGCTTGATGTGAGATCCGAGAGCTTTCCAACCAGCTTCTTCATGCCCGGCGTCTGCTTCCGATGGCTCGCGATCATGTCAACGTTGTCGAGAAACAACCCGTCAAAACCCTTGCTCAGCATTGATGGTGCAACTTCGTTAGCAATGATCTTTCTGAAGCCGGATTTATTCACATTGGCATACCACTCACCCCAGTCGCCCCAATAGTCCAAACGATACTTTTTTGATTTGGTGAACCATGGGCGATCGCGCTCTATCGTGCCAACTGAAACGTAGCCAATAACCAGGGCTCCATCCCGCTTCAACAGGCTGATTTCGTCAGCAGAAGTGGTTTCGCCGTCCACAACCACAAGGTCGAATTCAGACAATGCCGAAGTGGTTGACTGCTCTGATGTGGACATCCCCAGTGCGAGAGCGAATGACTTCGGTTTGAACGGTGCCGCGGCTAACGCGGGCGCGGATGTAACCGCCACGAGGAGCAGCACAAGGAAGACGATCGAAGCGCACCTCAAGATGGTATTCGGTGCAGCCATCTATCTTAGTGGCGAAGCGCCATCTCGTTGCGGTGCCGATCCATCGCCAGTGCGATCAGGCGGTCTACGACCTCGTTGTATGAAACGCCAGAGGCCTCAAACAGCTTTCCGTAGGCACTTGTTGCGGTGAATCCCGGCATCGTGTTGATCTCGTTTACCACCACGTCTCCGTCGGCTGTCACAAAGCAGTCGACGCGTGCCAATCCTGAGCAGTCGATCGCCTCGAACACCTTCAGGGCAAGCTCGCTGACTCGGGCTGATGTTGCCGCGTCGATCGGAGCTGGCACCAGCAGATCACATCGACCCTGGTGGTACTTCGTCTCGAAGTCATACCACTCAGCGTCGTCGGCGATGACCACCTGGCCAGGCACCGACGCGATCGGTGGGGTTCCATCCAGCACGCCGCACTCGACCTCAATCCCATCCACCATTGCTTCGACTACCACCTTTGAGTCGTGAGCAAATGCGAGATCGAGTGCGGCGTTCAGCTGCTCCCTCGTCAATACTTTAGAGATGCCAATGCTGGATCCAAGACGGGCTGGTTTTACAAAGACAGGCCAGGAAAGGTTTTCTTCAATTGCATCTGAAATTTCAGAGTAATTGCATCGCCCTGCATAGGCAACAAGGCCTGGTGCGACTGGAATTCCTGCGTCTCTCAGTACCGCCTTGAAGATTGCCTTGTCCATTCCAATTGCTGAAGCAAGCACGCCCGCGCCCACATAAGGTACACCAGCTGTCTCGAGCAGCCCCTGCATCTTTCCGTCTTCGCCGTATGGGCCGTGAAGAACCGGAAAGATAACGTCAATTCCGCGGAGGGCCGAGCTTGGGCTGGTGACGGTAGCTGGACGTGTCTCCGTTCGACGTGCAATCTGAGATGCTTCGGCTGGTTCAAAGTCTTGTGAGGTATGGGGTTCAGGAGTCGGTGATCCCAGAACCAGCTTTGAAGGAGTGGTGATGCGCCAGTCGCCGTTTCGCTCAATCAAAACAGGTACGGCATCGTATCGTTCTGGATCGAGCGCATCGATCACGGATTTGGCAGAGAGCCTTGAAATATCGTGCTCCGATGAGCGCCCTCCGGCGAGAATTGCTACACGTACCTTATTGGTCATCAAGATCCTGTCTTTAAATAATTGCGATTGAGGTGAAGGTTACAGTCTTTAACCACCTGGCGTAAAACAAGTGTATCGGGGTCACGCCCACCGGGGCCAGCGCCCAGGCAGTGCAAGGCCTCACCCGGGCGGTGGTGTTTCGCCACCGCCACCGGCGGCGCCACCGTCAACAACCTCGCCGGGATCTTCACCCACGTTTGTTGCTCCAGGGATAGAAATCGTTACCGTGACCTTGGTGCCAACAGTTGTAACTGTGCTCGGCTCTGGATTCTGCTGGGTAGCAGCTGGTGTGGCGCCGGCGTCTAGAGTTGGATCCTCGACCTCGGTGATCTCAGCGACAAAGCCAGCCTCCTCAAGCATTGCCTTTGCCTCTTCAGCCGTTTTGCCGATAACAGACGGAACTGCATTTGACCCTGAGGCGAGCGTAATGGTAACGGTGGAGCCAGAATTAACGTCCGTACCTGCCGGTGGTGCCTGCGCAATAACCTCTCCTTCAGGTGCTGCTGAATCATCGGTGTTAGTGGTGAACTCAAGTCCTGCCTCGGTCAGAGTTGCCTCCGCTTCATCAGCCGTGAGGCCAATAACGGAAGGTACGCCTTTCTGTTCATTCCCCTTGCTGACGCTCAACTCAAATCTCGTGGATGCGTCTGCCTCTGTGCCTGCATCGGGGGTTTGAGAAACTACTGTTCCTTCTTCAGCATCCTCATCGAATACTTTTACAATTCTGGGTTCTGCAAATCCTGCATCTGTGATGATCTTGACTGCCTCGGCCTGCGGCTTGCCCACAACATCTGGTGCCGCGATTGGCTCACGACCTTTGCTTACGGCGATCACCACACCAGTGCCTGATTCAACGCGCTTTCCGCCCGGTGGATCCTGGAGAATTACAACGCCCGGTTTCTGATCGCTGAACTTGCGGTCAACCCGTTCAACCTTTAGCCCTGCGTCGTAGAGGGCATCGCGGCTCTCCTCGAGGGTTAAGCCGCGCAGATCTGGTACCTGAACCTGCTTCGCCTCACTTCCTGAGAGTACCCAGAGACCGCCAAATGCGAATGCAGAAAACATGGCGACTACCAGCAGCGCCAGTGGCCAAGTCTTTTTTTTCTTCTTCTTGCCGGACGTTTTCCCGGCAAAAGCATCGTCAAGCGGGTCGTTACCGATCGAGTGCTCCGCCGCGGCCTCGGCAGTTGAACTCCCCTTGCTGCCCGTGCGGGGTGGCGGAACCATAGGCGAAACACTGCTCATGACAGTGGTCTTGTCGTTGCGCTCGGCCGCGGCAATTATTCGGGTTGTTTCTGCGGAGGTATTGCCACCGAGTGCGGCCTCAATATCTTCGAGCATCTGGGCGGCTGTTGCGTAACGGTCTGATAGATCCTTCTGCATCGCTCGATAAATCACTGCGTCCAATTCGAAGGGGACATTCGGGTGTTTATCGCGCGCACGAGGCACGGGATCATTCACGTGGCGCAGAGCAACATTAACCTGGTTTTCTCCACCGTATGGAACTTCCCCGGTGCAGAGCTCAAACATCGTCACGCCAAGCGAGTAAAGATCGCTGGGGGCTCCTACAGCCTTCCCCTGAGCCTGTTCTGGTGACAGGTATTGCGCCGTGCCAACGATTGAACCAACCTCGGTTAATCCTGTGTCTGTTCCGGCGCGGGCAATTCCAAAGTCGGCGACCTTGATGCGGCCTTCCTGGTTTACCATCAGGTTGTGTGGCTTGATGTCTCGGTGAACTACACCGTTTCTATGGGCGAACCTGAGGGCGGACAGCGTTTGTCTTGCTGCATCAAATACCTCTGCCGGGTTCAGGGCACCGCGCCTGCGTACTGCGTCTTTAAGTGTGGTGCCAGCAACGTACTCCATGACGATATATGGGGTTCCATCGGCTTCGCCACGGTCGTAGACCTGCACAATGTTTGGATGATTGAGCTTCGCGGCGGCGCTGGCCTCTCTAAGCAGGCGTTCAGAAAAAGATTCATCGCCCGCATATTTTGGATTCAGCATTTTGATGGCTACCGGCCGCCCAAGCATGCCGTCGTCTGCAAGGTAGACGTTTGCCATCCCGCCCGTGCCGATCAGCTTTTTTATCGTGTAACGGTCGGCAAGTGTTTTGCCAATATTGGAGTCTTGTGTCATTTTGAATCCTCGTTGCCTTGCTCAGGCACCAATCTCGTAGGGGTGAATCATATTCATTTGAGAGCTGCTTCCATCACTGTTCTTGCCAAAGGAGCTGCATTTGCACCTCCCGTGGTGCCTGACGGCTGACCTTCAAGCGTAACTGCAACTGCGATTTCAGGCGCAAGTGCAGGTGCAAAACCCGTAAACCACACCTGATTGCCTGATGGTGTGTCTGCCGTTCCGGTCTTGCCGGCGACATCTATTCCGCTCAACGCAGCTGCGGTTCCTGTGCCTTCCCGCACCACACCCTGCATCATTCTGGTCAGCTCAGCCGCCGTCTGGGGCGATACCGCTGGTTTTCTCTTCCGCGGGGTATTCACTTTGATGCGATCCTGATCAGGTTGTATTGCAGTCTCTACCAGGTACGGTTCCATGGGAATACCACCGTTGGCGATCGCAGCTACCACAACTGCCATCTGCAGCGGAGTTACCGCGAGTCGCTCCTGGCCAATCGCCAACCTCGCGGGATCAACTCCCTCGTCGTCAGCCAACAGCTTGCCATCTGAATCGCGTAAACCGCTTTGATCTACCTCCCCTTGGGGCAGGTCTTCGAGAAAGGCTGATTGATCAAAACCGCATGCCTTCATCTGGGTGCGGATGGCGTCACCGCCAAGGCGATCGCCGAGCTCAGCAAACGTTGTATTAATTGATTTTGTCAGCGCGGTTTCAAGGTCGTGAGATCCAACGCATGTTCCACCATAGTTGGCAACGGGAGGTCCTGATTTGGCGTCCCACGTGCAACCTCCCGCAAACGTTTCATCAGCAGTGATACCGCTTTCGAGCGCTGCAGATGCCGTTATCAGCTTGAATGTTGAACCCGGTGCGTATTGCCCTCTTGTTGCACGGTTGAGTAGCGGTGCACCTCGCTGATTTGCAAGTTGCTGGTAAGAGTCTGCAACCGAGCGCGGTGAAAACGCAGGTGACGATGCCATGGCGATGATGCGCCCTGAAGCCGGTTCAATCGCAACAATCGCGCCTACCTTGCCCAAAAGTGCCTGTTCTGCGGCTCGTTGCACTTTGCTGCGTATCGTCAGTATGACGTCGTCGCCGCGTACCGTCTCATTGCCTTTTAGTCTGGCGCTGACGCTGGCCAGGCTGGTGGTTGAGCCTGTCAACAGGTCATTGTGTCGTCGCTCAATGCCTGTTCGTGTTCTCGCAGATGTGCTGTATCCAACAACGTGTGGAGCGAGCATATTTCTAGGGTATTTTCGTCTCCAGGTCAGGTCACCGTCTGCTGTAACGTGTCGAGCTGACCGTGCAAGAACCACCCCATCATTCGTTCGAATCTTTCCCCTCCGTATCTTCTGTTCATAGTATGCGGTCTGCGCATTGAACTGCTTCTGCTTCAGGTTGCCAGCGTCGAAAATCTGCCAATAGCCAAGCATTACGGTGATGCCTGCAAACCCCGCGAGCAGCACGTGAACAACGTTACGCATGCGCTGGTTCACGTGGTTGCCCCGCCCTTCACCTTCAGCCTTGCCAATGCAGTCTTTCTGCTGTGGTGCGAGATAGTCATAAGCAGAGCCAGCATTATGAAGTTGGCAAGGATGCTGCTACCTCCGTAGCTTATGAACGGAAGTGTTTGTCCCGTCAGTGGAAGCATCCGAACAACCCCGCCGATAATGATTATGGTCTGAAGCGCAAAGGTGGTTGTCAAGCCGAACGCGAGGAGTCGCAGAAATCCGTCACTGGCATCTCTGGCAATCGCAAACCCTCGCCAGGAAAAAAGCATGTAAAGCGCAAGCACACCTACTGCCCCTACCATACCCATTTCGTTGCCTATCACCGCAAAAATGAAGTCTGTGTGTGCGTCTGGTATCACCGTTTTTCCGGATTCGGTTACGACAAAAGCCTGCCCCGGCCCTCGCCCCGCGAAGCCGCCGTCAGCGAGTGCAAAAATGCCTTGGATGATCTGGTATCCCGAGCCTTGTGGATCCCGCCACGGATCAAGCCACACGTCAAACCTGCGAGATACGTGCGGCGCTATGCGTACCACCGCCAGAGCACCGGCAACAAAAGAAAACAGGCCAGCAAGGGTATAGCGTGCTCTGCCTGTAGCAACGTGCACGAGAGCGAGAAAGCTCCCAAAGAACAGCAGGCTCGTGCCAAAGTCGTTCAGCACAACGAACAGGGCCATGCTTGCACCCCAAAAGACAAGCAATGGGCCGGCGTTCTTTGCAAACTGTGTCTTGGATGAGTCAAGACCTCCAGCGATCAACTCACGGTTTTCGCGGAGGTAAGCGGCAAGAAAAACAATGATGCCAACCTTGGCAAACTCACCAGGTTGAATGTTTACCGGACCAACACCAATCCACAGTCGCGCACCACGCACGGTTTCACCAAGTGGCGAGAGGGTCAGGAGCAGTGCGAACACGCTTCCAACACCAAAAAGATACATGTAATTGTCGAGCACCTTTGGATCTTTGATGAAGAAAATCAGAAAGACAAAAAGCATCAGACCAACTATCAGCCAAATGGTTTGGCGTGCGGCGTAATCGGGGGAAATGCGGTAGATGAATACAGTGCCGAGGCCAGTAAGAAGCGCCGTAGCAGGCAGAAGTACGGGGTCGGCATATGGGATCGCGGCTCTCACCGCAACGTGCGCAACAAGGAACAGTCCCAGAAAAGAAACTCCCCATACGAGTGTGCTTGCATCAACGACTCTCGAACGTGCCACAAAGACTGTTGCATGACCGATTGCTACAGCCATCCCTGCAACAACAAGAAGAAACATCTCGCTGCGTCTGCTCCGCCTCAGTGAACTGCGGCTGACTTCAGTCACAGCCTGGATCCCCAAGCGTATCTTCTTCATCGCACCGGCCTGCCAGTTCAGGTAGGCGCTCATACTCTTTCAGCGCATCCGCCCGGCTGCGAAGAACGGTTTTGCCAACCAGCTCGTTTCTGTCAGACCGTTCCAGATCCTCAACGTTTACGTCGCTCGTTCTCCAGGGAACATGCAGCCCGGGGAGGGGAAACCCGTGGTCGATGCCAATAAGGCCACCTTCCCGCTCGGCGAGAAAGTAGCTCTGGCTCCATGCACCAGCACCGATTCCAAACGCAACAAGTGCAACCATCAAAATAATAAGGATAGGCTTTCGTGACGAAGTCTTCGTCGCCCTGATGCGTCTTCGCTGAGTTCTGTGGTCAAGCGGCGCTGCATCGAGATCGGTCTTGGTAGTGCCACCACTTTTTTGTGGATTTACTACTGCCATCTCGCCGGTATTTGT
>CAYTTD010000020.1:0-11224 GCA_964440595.1 uncultured Gaiellales bacterium | reverse complement strand
TGATCGAAGCCAACCGAAGTGTTGCGTGGGAGCCTGATTTTTATGGCAAGCGAATGGAGGACTGGCTTCGCAACATGGGAGACTGGTGCATCTCACGCAAGAGATACTGGGGGTTGCCGCTGCCGTTCTACCGCGACCCTGAGGATCCGGATTTTCCCGTGTACGTAGTCAAGAGCAAGGATCACTTACGCGAAGTGGCGGTCAATCCAGAGATGGTTGACGCTTTGCCAGAGCTTCACCGGCCATGGATTGATGAAATTGAAATTCGACACCCGGAAACCGGGCGGATCCTGAAGCGCATTACCGAAGTTGGTGATTGTTGGCTTGATGCAGGAATTATTCCGTTCTCCACTTTGGGGTGGAACAACGAAGAGCATGAGCCGGGCGGATACGCTACCGGTGCGTCGGTCGCACTGTCTGGTGCTGACCTGCCCAGTCATGAAGAGTGGGAAGAGTGGTTCCCATGTGACCTCGTGATTGAGATGCGTGAACAGATCAGGCTCTGGTTTTACTCTCTTCTCTTTATGAGTGTTGTGCTCGATGGCCGGGCGCCATACAAGCGCGTGCTTGCCTATGAGAAAGTAAATGATGAAACCGGTCGGCCGATGCACAAGAGTTGGGGAAATGCAATCTGGTTTGATGACGCGGTCGAAGAAATGAGCGCCGACGTCATGCGATGGCAGTACGCACAGCAGACGCCGATAAATAACCTGAACTTCGGTTACGGCCCTGCACGGGAGATCAAGCGACGGTTTCTTACCTTGTGGAACGTTTACTCGTTTTTTACAACATACGCAAATGTTGACGGATGGACTCCTCCCGGTGAGGTATTCAGCGAAGATGGTGAGGTTCTATTTGAGGCTGCAGCCTTTTCACACCGGTTGGATCAATGGCTTGCCGATCGAACCAAGCAGCTGATTTCGGATGTCAACGCAGCGTTTGTCAGGGGGGATACTCCTGCCTACACGCGGGCTATCGAGCGCTATGTTGACGAACTATCGAACTGGTATGTTCGCAGGAGCCGGCGTCGTTTTTGGAAGGCAGAAAACGGCGTAGATGACAGAAATGAGGCGTACCTCGCTCTATGGAGTTCGTTGGTTACGATCTCACGTTTACTTTCACCGGTCATGCCATTTTTAGCGGAAGAACTTTGGCAGAAGCTTTATGTGAGCATGGGCGGCGCGCCTGACAGCGTTCATCTCGTGAAGTGGCATGAGGCAAGGAGTTACGGCGCGGAAGAGTCGGCATTACTAGACGAAGTCTCAACGGTGCAGCGGGTACTTGGTTTGGGGCGAGCAGCTCGTAGTGCGGCAAAAATCAAGTTGAGACAACCGTTGCGGGAGTTGGTCGTGTTTAGGCGCGACACCCGTGGTCAAGGTGCGAGTGCAGTTGATAGCTTGATTCAGCCCTGGTTAAACGACATCCTCGCTGAACTGAGCGTGAAGTCTGTGGTGGTCGTGGATGATCCTGCCGGACGCTGGAGTGAAGGTCTGATGCCCCTGCTTCCAAAGCTTGGTCCCAAATATGGAAAAGATGTTGCGACAATTCGGAAAGCCGTTGCAGACGGAGCCGTTACGTTGCTGGACGATGGTCGTGCTCAGGTGGGCGAGTTCATTCTGGAAGCCGATGAATATGAACATCGCAGTCAGAGTGGCGAGGGATTCGCAATTGCTGAAGACCATGATTGGGTAGTGGCTGTGACCACCGAGCTGGATCACGAGTTGGTGCTTGAAGGGATTTCGCGAGAGATTGTTAGATCCTTGCAGCAGCTTCGAAAAGACTCTGGAATGGAAGTTAGCGATCGAATAACCGTGACCTGGACTGCTGATGGCGATCTGGCAGAGGCATTTTCTGTTCATTCCGAAGCAATTTGTGAGGAGATTCTGGCGGTCGAGTGCCGTCAGGATACAAACAATGGTCAGACGATTGCGATTGGGGCTCACGAAATGACCGTGAGACTCAGCAAAGTCTGATCTCCCGGCCTAAAGATTTTGGCCGGTTTTGTCGATTATTTAACAAAGTAACCCAGGCTTCCATCGAAGGTGCCAAGTGCCCATGCAGAATTCACATGCCGATCAGCGCGGTCTGACTCTGGTTGAGATACTTGTTGTTATGGTCATCATCAGCGTGATGATGGCGGTTGCTGGAGCAACTTTTTGGGGCTCAAAAAAAGATGCTCAGAAGAAGCGGGCAGTCGCGGCAGCGCGCTTTTACCAGGACGCGATTGAGGCTTACAAGGTAGACAATGATGGCATCGCGCCATACTCTTTTCATACCGACGGCGGAGGCGTTGACTCCACCAATCCCGAGGCTAAACCCGATGTTGTAGATGGTTATAACAGAGGCGGTTGGAGTTATTGTGGGGCTGATACTGGTGTAGGCGGTTGTGCCGAAACTGGTGAGAAATATATGAGGCAACATGGTCCGATCAATGCAGACACTGGAGAACCGTATCTAATGGGTTCTAACCCGGATTTCGTGTTGAAAATTATTAACGGGAAACGCGAGGGGGGCCGAATCTGGGTCAAATTTGACTACAACCAAGCGGGTAAAGATTCACAGTGGACGGTCACATATCATCGTTGGGCAAACAACGTTGACTACTCAATGTTTCTTTGGCGGTTTGAAGATGATGTCGAAAAGCGGCATCCGATCTGTTGGATGGGATCCCAACCCCCATCACAGGATCCCGCGATGTGGGGTAACCTGAATAAATTGAAAGCAGACCTCGATCACATCGCCACTCTCAAAGAGTGTTGATCAGCCTCTCTGTGACATCGCCAACCGTAGTTTGTTCGGCAACATGAAATGAACCCCTTCATCAACCGTTTCGAGTGGGCTGAACTCCGTCGTTCCAAGTGCCCTAAAGTAGTTACACACTGCCTCAACAAGAGTCTCTGGCGCCGATGCGCCAGAGGTAATGCCAACTGTATCGACTCCCACCAACCACTCAGGTTCAATCTGCGTTTCGTCATCAATCCGCCACGCGGGCACGCCTTCTTCGCGGGCGACTTCAGCTAGTCTTACCGAGTTGCTGCTGTTTTCAGAACCAATCACCAGCACCAGGTCACTCTGGCTTGCCAACCTTTTTACAGCGGCTTGTCGATTGCTTGTTGCGTAACATATGTCTTGCTTGGTTGGGCCAACGATGTTGGGAAATCTCTGCTGCAGTCTTTCAATGATGACACCTGTCTCATCAACCGACAGCGTTGTTTGTGTCACATAGGCAAGCTTTTCAGGTGCATCAACAACCAGGTTATCGACCTCTTCAACACTGCCAACCAGAAGGATCGAATCTGGTGCCTCGCCCATGGTGCCGACAACTTCCTCATGGCCTTCGTGCCCAATCAGAATAATTGTGTACCCCTCTTTTGCAAAGCGGACGGCCTGCATATGAACCTTGGTAACCAATGGGCATGTCGCATCAATAACATTCAGATTTCGCTCTGCACATCTTTCATGTACCTCGGGAGCAACACCGTGCGCACTGAGCACCACAGTTGCTCCTGCAGGAATCTCTGACTCATCGTCAACAAAAATTACGCCTTGCTGCTCAAGATCTCGAACTACGTGGATGTTGTGAACGATTTGCTTTCTCACGTAGATCGGTGGATCATGTAGAGCCAGAACCTGACGAACCGTATCAACGGCCCTTTCAACACCCGCGCACCAACCCCTGGGTGATGCCAGAAGTACTCGAGTTGGAAATGTTGCGCTTGCAGCAGAATCAGCCATGGCATGATTATTCCAGAAATTGTCGGACGATCCTGATGAAAAAGTACGCCAGCCTGTATTCTTGAAGCTAATGGTTCCGTGGTTCAGAAAAAAACATCAGATTGGCCCTGCGCACGACAGCGTCGCAGAGCAACGAGACCAGGTTTTGGTTGCATATTCTCGGCAGTTGGTTGCAGCGACGGGCGCCGCGCAGGTAGCACAGGCGCTTTTCCGGGCCGTGGACGATTTGACTTCCGTTGATCAATGCGCGCTTCTAGCGGTTGATGAGCAGCAGGAACACGCTACGGTCATAGCGACTGTAACGGGCCATGGGGCTCCAGTTTCAGGATTGGTTATCGACCTGGAGGACGATTCCAGCGCTGTTTCGCGTGTTGTTCGGGATCGAACGCCTCACCGCGTTGTTGATGGTGACAAAGAGTCATTGCATCACTCAGTGCTTGCAGATGAGTTGTCGCTCAAAAGTGCCCTCTACGTGCCCTTACAGACAAGCGCTGGAGTCATTGGCGTGCTGGTGGCTGGCATGACCGCAAATATTCGTGTGTTTCGTCGTGAGGAAGTAGAGATCATCTCGCGTCTGGCAAATGACGCTGCCGTAGCCCTTGAGCGTGCAAGATTCGCGCAGGCTCTCAGAGATGTTGGAGAACGCGAGTTGGTGGTTGCCAGCGTTGCGCGTTCAATTCGTGAGTCGTTGAAGCCCGAACAGATTGCCGAGACCGCTGCCAGGGAGCTCGTTGAAAACGTAGATGCAACACGAGTGCAGGTGCAGATAATCCCAGGTCGAGATCTTGGCGGACACTGCAGAACTTGGCCAAGACCAGACAACGGTGTTCGTGGTGATAACCGTTATATTTCTTCTCCTGGTATCGAACTTGCAGTAGATCGTAGACAAACCGTCATTGGCAGGTGCGCTCCAGATGCACCAAATACCACAGAGATTGTCATACCACTGGTGCAGCGCGAATCAGTGCTTGGCACTGTGCTGGTTCAAAGAGAAAACACTTCGTTTGAGCAACCAGAAATCAGGCTGATCGAACTTGTCGCGGTTGAGTTGGCAGCAGCGCTAGAACATGCTCGGCTCTATCAAGCAGGGCGCACGCACCTCCATGAGCAACTTGCGCTTGCCAGGGCGGCTCAGTCACTGACAGCCGATCTTAAATTCGAAAACGTAATCAGGCACATCGTTGAAGAGGTAGTCAAGCTTCTTGATACGACCTCTGGTGCGTTCTATGTATACGATCGTGATGCCAAGGTTCTAACGCTGTCTGCGGCCCATGGAGAAGTGGACCAAGGGGTCGTAGGTGAAACAATGGAGCCAATCGGGCTTGCCGGCCGTGTTGTAACCAGTGGCGTTTCGCAGATGACTAACAACTATGTCGGTGATCTTGGCAATGATGTTCACCCTGTGTTTAGAGAAATCAGGCGAGCCATAGCAGTGCCCGTGAGGTGGCAGGGTGATTTGCGTGGAGTTGTATCGGTTGCGACAACAAATGAAAACAGCGTTTACGACGATCACCACGTTGCACTGCTGGAGGCGTTTGCAGACCTTGCCTCCCTGGCATTGCATAATGCTGAGGCATATAGCGCCCATGGCAGACAGGCAAGGATCCAGGCTGGCTTCTACCGGATTTCCCAGATCCTGTCATCTACGCTTTCCAGAAGCGAAACACTGGCATCACTGGCGCAAGCTGCAACCGATGCGTTGGATGCCTCATGGGGATTTGTGTTGTGCGAAAGTGCCGAAGGGTTTTCGTTGGCGGCTCGATACCTGGTGCCCGATGGATTTCCACCAGACCTCGAGGAGGGGAGTCCGCTGGAGTTGCCAGCCAGCGAGCTCGCTCGACTAGCGCTTGATCATGACCGGGTCATAACCGTTGCAAATCTGGCAGAAGACACGCGATTTCAGGGGGCATGGACCGACCACATGGTAGCTGCAGGTGTCAGGTCTGTTCTCGCGGTGCCGATCAACGTACCGGCAAGCGAATCTGCGGCTGTCGTTGTATGTTTTGAAGGATCTACAAAATTCAACGATGAGTTGTTGGTAATTGCGAACAATGTAGCTGGTGCCGCGCGCGCCGCTCTGGAGAGGGCGGGCCTATTCGAGAACGAACAGCGCATGAGGCATCTAAACGAGGTTTTGGCAGATATCAATGCCCAGCTGGCTGAGACACTCAAGGCGCAAAACGTCCTGGAGCATGTCGTGGAACAGGCAGCTTCGCTACTTGGGTGCGATGCCTGTGCGCTTGCTCTGGTCGATACGCAATCGGAGCGGCTGAAAATTCACGCGGTTGGTGGCAGCGATGAACAGATGGTTGGCATGTTGGAGACATCTCAGCCCGGCGGACTCATCGAAGAGGTGGCTTCGTCTGGGCGCACCGTATTGATAGGTGAGCTCGCGGGTGATGCAGAGGCACGTGGAGGCGCAGTTTACGAGGCATTCCTTGGTGTTCCGCTCAAGCACCCCCGAGGGCACATGATTGGTGTGCTTGCAGTTTATGCAGGTGACCGACGAAACTGGCAGGCAGCGGAGGCCCGAGCCCTTGAATCATTGGCCAGCAGCAGCGCAATCGCCATTAGAAACGCAGATCTGTACTCACGCGTGAAGAGTGAGCGCGATACGAATGAGACGCTCGTTGAGAGTATCGCAGAAGGCATTGTTGCTACTGATGTTGCTGGAAGAATTACAATCTGGAACCATGCAGCAAGGCAGATCACCGGAGTGTCAGCTGACGAGGCATTGGGGCAGCACTGGCGAGATGTGCTTGGAGTGACGGCAGATATTGATGTGCCCGGCGGCGATCGAAAAGAGCAAGTAGTGGCTGCTCGCCCCAAGGGCGTTCCGATGTGGCTATCTATATCGACTTCGCACGTCAGTTCAGGTAGCTCGGATGTTCCTCACCTTCAGATTCATACGATCCGAGACATATCCGCTCACCATACTCTTGACCGGCTGCGCGATGATTTTCTGGCTACCGTCAGCTACGTCTTGCGTACACCGTTGGCTGCTATTCATGGTTTTGCGCAGACTCTTCTGCGCGACGACATGGACATCAGTGAGGAAGACCGTAAGATATTTCTGTCATTCATTTCTAGTGAGACCTCGCGAATTTCCGGCATCGTGGATGACCTTGTTGAAGTAGCAAAAATTGAAGCTGGGAAAGTCAACGTAAAGGTGCATGAATGTAGCCTCGATGCAGTTTTGCAGAACGTGGCGGCTCCATTGAAGAAGGTTCATGAGCATTTACTTGAGCCAGCGGACGATACTGGTCTGCTCGTTCTAGCTGATCCTGACATGTTCAATGTAGCCATAGAGAATATTCTGAAGTACGCCCTGGTGATGGCTCAGGAAGGAAATGGCAAGGTGCATGTCAGCGTCTCATCTTCGGGGGAGATGGCGTTTCTGAGAATTCTGGAAACGGGCAGTGCATTGACGCCCGCAGAGCGAAAGTTGCTTTTCAGCAAGTTTTACAGCTCTGCTGGAGTCAAAGCGGGGCCGGCGGGATTACACTCTGGCCTTGGTTTGTACATTGCAAGGGCGCTAATCAGCGCCATGGGAGGTAGGGTCTTTGCCGAGGGAGGCAGCGGAGGCATTGGCACTCTCATTACAATCGAGCTACCGCTTTCCAGAAAGGAAGCACTTGTATCATGACCGCTACGGTGCTTGTAGTTGAGGATGAATATCCGATCAGGTTACTTGTTCGCGTAAATCTTGAGGCTGAAGGTTTCAATGTAGTTGAAGCGCCTGATGGTGCGGCGGCCGTCGAGGTTTTGAAGAACAATAAGCCTGATGCTGTTTTTCTCGACGTGATGTTGCCTCAGATGAATGGTTGGGAAGTTGCCAGCTGGATGCTCAGTGATGAAGAAGCGAGGAAGGTGCCAGTGGTGTTTTTGACGGCACGCGCTGACATCAAGGGCGTTGTCGAATTCCCGGAGAACTGTTTGTGGAACATAATCATCAAGCCATTCGAACCCCGTGCCTTGGGCGAGGCAGTACGCAGCTGCCTGAAAAATGGAGTGCGTGAACCATTGGCAAACGAGCTTGAACCGATGAACGGGTTTATTGACTACTTCAGGCCAGGCACGTAGGGGCTTGCTTGTTCAGCTTGCCCGATGAGTTGAAATAGATGGCACGAGATCGGCTACTGCGCGCGTACGAAACGCAACTGGGTGAGAGCCGTGCTTAATGTGTGTGCCGGACAGCAGATACCAGGCGTCATATGCCTTTACAATCACAGACCATCCACCATGATCGAATGCAGTCCGCACCGCATCAGCGCGAGATACATGGATTGAAGTTCTGGGATGAGTGTCTACCTTTACCGAGTGTCCGCCGTGAATAACCGAAAGGCCAGCAAAACTTCTAATTATCTCTGCCTTTCGGGCTGCCTTGAGGGCGCGGTTGTGAATCACGGCTCCTGACACGAGCAGTGCCGACATCGATACCAGCAATAGAGGCATGCTTGCTGCCCTTGCATACGCGTAAGTCATAAGATTGATTGCTGCCAAAACCATTAAAACCGGCAACGCACCAAGGGCCATATGCCGTACCAAAACAGTAGCAACACCGTTATGTGGCCAATCTATTCTTCGCAAAAATAGCTCCCTGTAACGCTTGACCCTTGGCAAAAGGGATTGCTAACACACATCTAGCTATCGTTATTACATACGGAGGATGTTCCATTCAGGCCGTTTCATGGCCTATGAGAGAGGTTTTCCCAGCACGCTTACTCAGGTATTGTTGCCCTAGCAATGCGCCCGTAGCTCAGCTGGATAGAGCAGTGGACTTCTAATCCTCAGGCCGCAGGTTCGAATCCTGCCGGGCGCGTTTTACACAGATCTTGCGTGTTTGCGACCCCAGTTTCTAATTTTTTCGATGCGGTCTGGCTGCATCTCAGACAGCGGACGGGTCTGCTCAATTTCTCCCAAAATGTCTCCCGTGGTTATCTCGCGGTTGGCCGCAAATGCGCTGTAAAGGTCATTTGTCACTGCTTGTTCAATCTCTGCTCCTGAAAAACCTTCAGAGGCAACGGACAATGCATTGCCATCAAATTGTTTGTAATCGCGCTTTCTAAGAGCCAGTTGGATCATGAACAGGTGCGATCTGCTGGTGGTCTCGGGAAGATCTACGAAGAAGATCTCATCGAATCGGCCTTGTCTGGTCAGCTCGGGCGGCAATTTTGTTATGTCATTGCTTGTGGCTGCGATTATCACAGGGGCCTTGCGCTCCTGCATCCACGTTGCGAGCATGCCGATCATTCGAAAACCGAGACCGCCGTCAGACTCCGATGGGCCCGTTGAACCAAACCCTTTCTCAATTTCGTCTATCCAGAGAATGCATGGAGCAAGCGTCTCTGAAATCAGGAAAGCACTCCGCAGATTCTTTTCCGACTCACCAATAAACTTATCGAAAAGGCTTCCGGCGTCCAATCGCAGTAATGGCAGGTGAAGATCATGCGCAACAGCCTTGATAACCAGACTCTTGCCGCAGCCAGGAACACCCGTAAGTAAAAAACCACGCGGAGGGGTAATTCCGAACTCGGTCGCCCCCGGTTGAAAAGCTTTTGAGCGCTCAGCAATCCAGGTCTTGAACTCAATGAATCCAGACACCCACTCGAGCCCCTGCTCTGGTGTCTCAATTTCAACGACTCCGTCTGATGCAATCATTTTGCTTCTTGTGACGTTTGCGTCGAGAATGTCCTGTTCATCGATTATTGACCCCGTGAATGCCAATCTTGAAAGTACCTGATCTATCTGGTGCATGGTGAGACCGCGCAGTGAACTGGTCAATCGACTTATTCCGGTTTCATCAAGAGTGGTTTTGATTCCCCGGGCTTCGAACTGTCGAAACGCCTCGCGAACATGAGAAGCAATGATCATCTGATCTGGAGGAGGCAGGTGGTAGACAGAGGCAAATGGCACGAGAGGCTCAGGAACCGTAACATTTGCATCGAGTACAACTATGCTGGTTCGGGGGGATTTGACTATGTCCCGTACCATTCGCAATACCTCGGGATCTTCGAGGTGAGAACAGAAATCACGGAGAATGACGATAGCCTCCATCTGCCCGCGCAGAATGTGCGCAACAACGCCCTGCGCCGTTCTGGTTGGTTCATTTACCCCAACATCACCCCAAGGGATTAATCCTTGCGTAAGCGACCACGTGAAAACCCTTCGCCGCTGTGCTGTTCCTGTTTCGTACACCAGCTGTTCGGCACGGGCTTCTTCTCCAGTCTCAATGAACAAAATCGGTGTTCTCGACGCCACCAACAGCTGTAGCTCATTAATGTCTGACTTGTAGTCCGGCGCATTCACGGTTCCAAAGCATATTATAGAGTCAGCGTCATTAGACATTTGGAGGGATCATGAAAAGGTACGGATTCATTGTTGCATTGTTGTTGCTGTTGGCGGCGGTGGCTACTGGATGTGGTGCTAGCGATGACAAAGCAGCTGATTCAGACAGTAGAAAGGTAGAGAAGAAGGGCAGTTCAGGTTCTTCACGAGACAATGACTCTGTTGAAAAAACGGCGTCGGATGCGAAACAGTGGACAGCAGAGCCAGCGATGTCGATCAAGAAGAACGGGAAGTATCACGCTACTCTTCAGACGGACAAGGGCGCGATTGAAGTTGAATTAATGCCAAAATCTGCCCCTCACGCTGTGAACAACTTTGTTTTTCTAGCCAATAACAGGTTTTATGATGGAGTTAAATTCCATCGGATCATCGCAGGATTCATGATTCAGACGGGTGATCCTGAAGGTACCGGCATGGGGGGGCCAGGTTACACCATCACAGATGACCCAGTAAAAGATCCGTACAAGGCCGGTACATTGGCGATGGCTAATACCGGTCAACCGAATTCTGCCGGCAGCCAGTTCTTTATAGTGCACAAGGACTCAACATCTTTGCCGCCGACATACTCGATTTTTGGCAAGGTGACTAAAGGTATGGACGTTGTAGACAAGATCGCTTCGGTCGAGGTTGAGGCCAACCAGGGCGGAGAGCCAAGTAGTCCCGTGGAACCGGTTATCCTGAAATCTGTCCGCATTGCCGAGGGCTGAGCAGGTCATCCGTTACTGACAAGTACGAGGTCGCATGTTGGAGTTACATTGGGCCAGCTACCTTCAGCTGATTTGGTTTGAGTCTGGCCTTCAATGATACGTCTGGAATCAACAAAAACGTCTAGCCGAACTACCGTACCTGCCGGACAGCCGCCTACCTGCTCCATCTCGATGACTTCCCGATGTTCGAGCATCTCGCCAGTATCATTATCGAGAATGTAGCTTTGGAGGATGCCGCTGGTCATGTCATGCCGTGATACCACTATGCCGCTGCGACCAACCGCGTCTGTTCCAGCTTCACCGGCGTTTATGCCCTTCATCCTTCCCAACATCCTTATGAATACAACCTTTGACTCATTGGAAACGTGCTCGTCAGCCAGGTAGGCGACTGCGACTCTGAACGGGCCAAAATCCTCATCTCGGCCGTACTCGTG
>CAYTTD010000019.1:0-11890 GCA_964440595.1 uncultured Gaiellales bacterium | reverse complement strand
AAAGAAAAAATGCGCTGCTCCCGTTTCAATGTCGTACCTGAAGCTGGACGGCGATGGCGAATTACCTGTTTTCAGCGTGCTTGAGCGATCTCTCGATGCTGGTTACAGAAAACGGTTTACCGGTTTCACCAAGAAGGAAGCAATCAGCAGGGTAACAACTAATGGCGTTCACTATCTTCGATATGAGTTTTCTTATCGGCAAGACAACAAAAGCTGGACGCAGATCGTGGCAACGTACGATGTTAGTGATCACCCAATTGCCGTAATAGCAAATGGTCCAACGAATTCGGTTGAGGGGCAGCGCGATGAGATTCTGGCCATGTTTGAGCATGCCGCAGACGACACATCATCATCCCACTGAGTATTCTTTCTCGTCATCAACAGACAATGTCTCTTGACCGACAAATTCCATCCACGGTTTCTGCCTTGCATACCGCTCAACTCTCAGCGCTGAATTTTCTGCCTGGCGATCGTGCCCGAAGTAAGCAATAACGGCGCGGTGCCAATCATTTGTCTGGTCAAACAGCCAACGCAGAAGCTGGGCTCCATACCTGATTGACGCGTGGGAGTCACCTGAAGCCGCCGGGAATGCGTCCGGGTGCCATACGTCATTAAGCTGCATACATCCCCAATTTGTGCCGTGAGCTGTTGGAGTTGATAGCACCGCGCCATTAGGATCAAAGTGTCGCCAACCGGAAGCATGCCAGCAAACAGCCTGCAATACCTCGGGCGGAATTCCGGCGAGATCTGCCTCCTCTTCAAGGAGTTTCCCGTAGCCGCGAAAAGAAGAAATGGCTTTTTCTGATCTGGCATCGACAGGATCATTGCTCCATGGTGCAATCGATCTGCGTTGTCGTGAGAACGGCAAAGACGTAATACGACGGCGTAGTGTCTTGTCTCGCAATGAACTATTCTCAAATGTTTTCATCTAAAGGCTCGCTCCCAGGGTTCTTCGTAGGGCAAGGGCTCTGCCCATGGTGAAGGTGCAAATGCCGGCTTTACGTGTCGGTAAATTGCAGGGCTAGCGCGTCCCATTCGATTGGACGCAGCATCTAGAGGCACGCCAGGGCCTCTGGGTCTCGCAAGACCCATGAACTTGCGAATCAGCGGGAATGACTCAGAAAATGATGGGTGACTGCTAGGCACTTTTGGCATCGACTCCAGATACATCGCTGTGCAGGCAAAGCAAGTGAAACCGGCCAGTTAGTGGCCAGAATTGCTTCTCATCATTTGATCGAAGAGAACGACAAGGCCAGTTGCAGGCCGCAACGGCCAACGTGGTGGCCCATTATGAAAGAAATTCCTGTAATCAGAGCTTGAAAGTATTGACCAATCGCTTCTCGACGTCGGTTACCCTTGCGATTACCTCAATGTGTTGTTCAATGCCTGATTGACGAAGCTTGCTTTTTAGAAGCTCGTCAACCTGGTAGACACCCGTCGAGTTGTTCATGTCGATCTCGATCAGAATCGGACGATCTGTACCGGGCAGAAGCTTTACAGAATCAATGGCGCGTGCGCTGAGCGCATGAATTGACACGCTGCCTTGCTCAAACGGAATACGTGACCGTCCCTGCGACATGTCGAGTGCATCAGCGACACGCACCACCCCAGCCTCAACCGTGAGAGGAGAACCGCCAGATCTGTGGCTGATCACTGCTTGAAGGATCTCGTTGACCATGACAGTTCGCTCAGCCAATGGATATAGACCATCCAGCAGCTCCCTGGCTTTGCGTTCCCCCAGAAAGAGTGAGTATTCCTCATGGCCGACCCGGTGAATCGACATTCCGATGTCGTGAAGCAGACAGCCCAGCACGACAACAACCTCTGCGTCACGCCTGGACATTGCATAGTCGGTAACCATTGCCGGCTTCACGTTTGCGCGCATCAGGAGCCTTAGAAGCTTGAGACCGATGTTTGAGACGATCTGCATGTGCACCCACGAGTGGTCGTTCATCTGCAGTCGTGCCACCGCGTTCAGGTTGCCTGTATGCCACCAAGCCTTTAGCTCATCGTCTGCATTAATTCTCTTTATGACGGTATCCAAAGTGCGGTTTCCACGCGATGGAATATGAATGCGGGTCTCATTGATAAAGTCAGAAACCCTTTGTTCTGCAAGGGTACGCGATGGTTCGCGGGCAACTTCGCCGGCCAATCTTCCGGCCGGAATTTCGCTCTCAAATACCGGTTCATCAACAATTTCGAATTCGCCGTCATTTGCAGGATAAACGTCGTTTTCCCCGGTTTCTGGTTCATCTGGTGTGTCATGCATGGGTGTCATCCTATCGGTGTTACGGAGCTACTGTTTTGTGGGGGTATTACTTGCATTCGGGCTTCGGGGCTGCTCAGACTACGTTGACCTCGCCGTGTCTGGGGCACTTGCATACTGCGGGGGTATTCAGCAAACATCGTTTGAAGAGGAGAGTAGGAATGGCACTCACAAAGACAGGACTCATCGAGAAGGTTGCCGAGAAAGCAGACCTTTCAAAGAGGGACGCCACAGAGGCAGTTGAAGCGTTTCTTTGGGCAATCGAAGGCGAGCTTTCACTTGGCAGTGAGGTGAACATCACCGGGTTCGGCAAGTTTTCGGTATCAGACAGGGCTGCGCGGCAGGGCGTAAACCCACGAACAGGCGAGAAGATCCAGATCAAGGCATCTCGTGTGCCACGATTCAGCGCTGGTAGCCGACTCAAGGAGATCGTCAACACCGGTGCCGGAGTTCGCTAGTCTCGACTGGTAGAAATCCGTTGAAAAAAGTAGATGAGGGGCTTCGAACCATTTCGTTCGAGGCCCCTTTGCTTTTGAATTCGAATGATTGTTGTCGCATGGAGGGGTGCGAGCCAAGTAGAATTAGCCGATCGTGACACGACTCTCCGAAATGATCATCACCCTTCCCGACGTCGATGAGGAAAATATCGAAGCAGCATTGCAGGACCTCGGTGCAGATAGGGACATAACAGGCATTACGATGCGTGTAGATGATGTACAGCCAGGATTCATGTACTGCTGCATAAAAGGAACAACTTTTGACGGCCACGATAATGCAACGTTGGCGGTAGAAAAAGGCGCAACATCTCTGTTGGTCGAGCAAGCGGTCGACGTTTCGCAAGACGTTGCCCAGGTGGTTGTTGAATCAGCGCGGGAAACCATGGGAAGTTTTGCTGATGTGTTTTTTGGTCATCCCACTGCATCCTTGCCTGTCTACGGCATAACGGGTACTAATGGCAAGACCACAACAACCCACCTTCTTGCCTCGATTCTGGAGGTCGCGGGGCTTAAGCCCGGCATGATTGGAACCATCGGCACCAGGGTGGGCAAGAAGTTGGTAGAGAACGCCTTCACTACCCCTGAGGCAGTTGACCTGCAGCAGACTTTTCGTACGATGCTCGAAGCTGGCAATCAATCCTGTGCGATGGAGGTTTCTTCACATGCATTGAACCAGGGTCGCGTGAATGGCGTTCGCTTTGCGTCTGTCGGGTTCAGCAACCTCACGCGTGATCACCTTGACTACCACAGAAGCTTTGAAGCCTACTTTCAGGCAAAGCGGCTTCTATTCGTAACTCCTGGGCCCGAAGGACAGCACTGGCCGGCAGCTGTTAACTGTGATGATGAATGGGGATGCCGCCTGTTTGATGAGCTTGTTCACATTGACCGTGCGGGTGTCCCGGTATGGGGCTATACGCTTGATGGAATGAACAGGGCATCGGTTAGCGCTGAGTACAAGTTGACTCCAAAAGGAGCACGCGTCGATATTGAGTCACCGGTTGGTGACTTCTCAGTGCGTTCCAAGCTTCGAGGAAAGTTCAACGTCGAAAACGTGTTGACTGCCGCAACGATGGCTCTGGTTTCAGGGATTGAAATTGAGCACGTGATAAAAGGTATCGAACGTGTCAAAGGTGTACGGGGTAGATTTGAACCAATTGATGCTGGTCAAGGTTTTCAGGTGTTTGTTGACTATGCCCACACTCCTGATTCGCTTGAACAGGTGCTTCGCAGCGCAAGAGACATTACGGATGGCCGTGTAATCGTCGTATTCGGATGTGGAGGAGATCGTGACCGCAGCAAACGTCCTCTTATGGGGCGCGTCGCCGCGCAGCTCGCAGATGTTGCAATCATTACAAGCGACAATCCAAGAACTGAAGCGCCCGAAGCAATAGTTTCTGAGATCGCAAAGGGAATCAAGCGCGGAGAGTTTCAAGTTGAGGTGGATCGCCGGGAAGCAATATTTCAGGCGATAGCCATGGCAGAGGCGTCAGACGTTGTCATTATTGCTGGCAAGGGGCACGAGCAGGGCCAAAGGTTTGCTGACGAGACTCATCCGTTTGATGATGCTGATGTTGTACGAGAAGCAATTGCCTCCTGCGTGGTGTCATGAATCCGGAAGACATGAATTCTTTTTGCTTGCTTGCAGGTGACGTTGGTGCGTCCGACGGATTTTTGTACCAAAGCAACAAAAACGGGCAGTGCCATCAGTTGATGCGAATACCTGGGCCGGTGGTAACCGATTCATCCAAGGTGTCGGCAGGCAGCGTATTTGTTGCTCTGCAGGGCACCAGAACCCACGGGGCAAAACATGTTGAGGACGCCATTGCCAGAGGTGCATCGCTGGTCGTAGTTGGTATTGATGCAAGACCGGTGCTTGGCCCCGTTCTGGAGTCTTTGAAATTAAAGGGTTCGCGCGTTCCGATCATTGAGTCGGAGCGCGATGGAGTGGACGCTTTGGGAGTTATTGCCAGCATCTGGCGAAAGCAGCACGGTTGGAAAGTCGTAGGGATCACAGGAAGCTCGGGTAAGACGTCAACAAAAGACATCCTTGCGGCATTGATTGGTCCCCATCTTGTTACGGTTGCCTCCCATCTGAACCACAACAATGAGATTGGCGTGCCACTCACTCTTCTATCCGCTGATGAATCAGTTGAGGTTGTAATCTGTGAAATGGGTATGCGAGGTCTTGGACAGATCGAGTGGCTGGCATCGATCGCCAAGCCAGACGTATCGATAATTACCAATGTCGGAAATGCGCATCTGGAACTGCTTGGCACGGAAACCAACATCATGCTCGCAAAGGCCGAGTTGATTTCAGGTACAAAAGCTGGTGGCGCTGCAATAGTGCCGGTTCAACCGAGCGAACTGAAAAGGTTCGCTGAGAAACACGGTGTTCGTGCACTGACGTTTGCTCCGGAGGGACTGGTTGCGGATTGTTCGGTTGCATCAATCGAGCACGACGCAAATGGCATTGCCGGTTCATTGGCTAGTGGTGGTGAGCTGTTCCATTATCGGCTTCCACTTCATGGGTCCCACCAGGCAGTGAATCTGGCTGCGGCCTGGCTCGCGGCGCGCGAACTTCTGTCAGATCCGGTTCCAGCTAACGAGCTTGATCACATCAATCTTTCCGGGGGGCGTGGACAAAAGATGATCTGTGCTGATGGCACAACCATAATCGATGATGCCTACAACGCAAATCCAGAGTCGATCCGAGCGGCGCTATTGGAGCTCGACCGTTGCGCTGGTAAGTGCAAAATTGCTGTGTTGGGGCGTATGGCTGAGCTTGGACCGCGCTCGGTGGAGATGCATCGTGAGCTTGGGCGATGGGTCGAGGAAAACACGAAAATTGAGAAGCTGGTTGTGGTTGGAAATGGCCCTGACGAGGACGCCTTGGTTGAGGGGTGGCAGGGGCCTGATCTGAGTGGATCCAGGCGCGCAGATCCAGCGTTCCGGGCCGCAGACGCGTCCGAGGCAATTGATGTAATTATGAGGCAGGCTGAATCAGGAAGCGCAGTTCTACTTAAAGCATCAAATAGCGTCGGGCTATGGCGCATAATTGATGATTTGTCAGAATCATTTGACGCAAGAAGTCAGATCGTAGGGAGTCCCAACAAGTGACAAGAATGCTGATAGCTGGTGTTCTCTCTGCCCTGTTGGTAATTGCAATCGGCAACATGTTTATTGCGTGGCTCAGACGAAATGAGTTTGGGCAGCAATTCCGTGAGGATGGTCCGGAGAGTCACGTTGTGACGAAGTCGGGGACGCCAATCATGGGTGGTCTGCTGATATTTGCAGCAATGACACCGCCTTACTTTTTGATCGGAAGAGATCACACGGCATACGGGACAATCGTGTGGGTAACCATGATGATGTGTGCGCTGATTGGCTTCATCGATGACTGGATGAAGATCAACAATCGTCGTTCACTTGGCTTGAGTGGATGGCGGAAAATGGGAGCCCTGGTGGTTGTTGCTGCTTTTCTGGGTTGGTCGACCACGACCGTTCTCGAAGCGCCAAAGATTGTTGCCGTTCCATTTGTTAGTACAAATATCGATCTGTCCTGGGCAGGTGGGATTCCATATTACGTTCTACTGTTCCTGATCGTTGCTGGTTTTTCAAATGCTGTGAATCTTACGGATGGGCTCGACGGGTTGGCTGGCAGCATGATGGTGATTGCATTGCTCTGCTATACCGGCATATCAGCGTTTGTCTTTATCCTGTTTGACCGTGGCTTTGGTGCCGTTGAGGAGCCCGCGATCAGTGGCATGGCGAGCCTGGATATTGCGATCTTTTCTTCAGCGCTTGCAGGCGCATGTGCCGGTTTTCTCTGGTACAACGAATTTCCTGCGAGGGTGTTCATGGGCGATACAGGATCAATGGGGCTTGGTGGTGCGTTTGCTGCTCTTGGCATTGTGACGAAGAATGAGTTGCTTACACTGATAATTGGCGGGGTATTTGTAGTTGAGGCAATGAGCGTAATCATGCAGGTCGCAAGCTTCAAGACCACTGGCAAGCGAATATTCCTGATGGCGCCGATACACCATCACTTTGAGCAGAAGGGGTGGTCTGAGACCCAGATAATGATGCGTTTTGCCATAGTAGCCGGCCTCTTTGCAGCTACTGCATTTACGGTGTGGTTCAGAACCCACTGAGCTGCCTTGAACATGACGTGTCCTGTTCGCAGTTCAGAATTGGCGAACAATGAGCAAAGCTCGCCGATCAGAAAGCATATCGACCAGCATCCGTGCTCTTGCGCCAAAGCAGGAGGTCGCGGCGAGCCTCGCTGCTCTAGGCAGACGTCGACTTGTTATTGCAATTTCAATGCTGCTGTTCGTGTTTGGTTTGGTTATGGTTACCAGCGCTACCAGCGGTACGTCAGCTGTTGACCACAGTAGTCAGTGGGACTTCTTTTTCAGGCAATTGCTTTATGGAGGAATTGCGTTCACTGGAATGATGGTTGCGATGAAGGTTCCTCTAGGGTTTGTTGAGAGGATGGCCTGGCCTTCGTTGGTTGTATCAGGTTTTCTTCTGTTTCTGGTGTTTATCCCGGGATTGAGTCACACGGCAAATGGTGCGACTCGCTGGATTCAGATTGGCGGATTTCAGATGCAGCCGTCAGAGTTGGTCAAGTTCTCACTCATCATCTACATCGCGTCTTATCTGAGCCATTCGCCACCGCCTGATCACTGGCTGAGATCGTTCATAAGGGGGCCCGGCGGAATCGCGGTGTTTTTTGGTGCGGTGATCTTTATGCAGCGTGACCTCGGCTCATCAATGGTGGCGTTGAGCGTCGTAATGGTTTTGTTCACTGTCGCGGGCACCAGGATGAAGGTGCTGGCACAGGTCATGATCCCAGGAATTCTGCTCGTGATAATTGGAATCGCGGGAGAGGAGTACCGGCGCGAAAGATTTCTTGCATTTCTGAATCCGTGGGCAGACCCACATGGTCCGGGATACCAGCTTGTTCAGGCCTTGATTGCTATCGGAAGCGGTGGTCCGTTTGGAGTTGGCCTCGGCCACTCTGTCCAGAAGATTCATTACCTTCCTGAGGCGCAGACCGACATGATCTATTCAATAGTTGCCGAAGAGTTGGGAATGGTTGGCGTTCTGTTCGTGGTGTCTGCGTTTTCGCTTATTGCATTCATGGGTGTGCGGATTGCATTACGGGCAGAAAGAAAGTTCAGTGCGTTGTTGGCTATTGGCATTACTTCGCAAATTGTTGGCCAGGCGATACTGAACATTGCTGGAGTTGTCGGAGTATTGCCCCTTACCGGCGTTC
This sequence comes from uncultured Gaiellales bacterium, assembly GCA_964440595.1. Lineage (GTDB taxonomy): Bacteria > Actinomycetota > Thermoleophilia > Gaiellales > SKUG01 > CAYTTD01. The sequence goes on along the minus strand of CAYTTD010000019.1, from coordinate 3,849 downwards.
CGCTTCCGCTGGTCAGCTACGGTGGTACCAACCTTTTGACTACACTGGTATCGATGGGATTGCTTGCAAATATCGCCACCGAGCATGTCAAGACAAAAAGCAGATCTCCAGATGAAGCAAAAGAAAAAGGTCGTGCTGCGATAGCGGCTTGAAACTAATGGGCAAAAATCGTCTCAATATTGTTGCAGCGACTGGCGGAACTTTCGGACACCTGGCACCTGCATTATTGATCGCAGAGGAGCTCGAATCTCGTGGCCACAGCGTGCGGTTCATTGTAAGTGGCAGGGACCAGGACGCAAAGATGGTCTCGGCCAGGGGATTTGCGTGGGACTCAATTGCTGCAGTCACGATGCCTCGACGTCCGGGGCCAGGGCAGATTTCTTCATTGATCAAGGCGAGCTCTTCGGTCAAGGCATGTCGCAGGATTTTTCGCAATACGTCGGCAGACGTTGTTCTGGCAGCTGGAGGATTCGTGGCGGCACCGGCTGCAGCGGCCGCTCGTACCTTGCAGATACCTGTTGTGGTAACAGAGGCTGATTCGCATCTGGGGCTTGCCAATCGACTCGGCTCGCGATTCGCACGCGTTTTGTGTTCAGCGTATCCCCTTGCTTCCTACCGAGATCGCCAGCGAGTGACAGGGCGGCCTGTTTCCCCTGAGTTCTTTTCTGTAGATAGAAGCGAGTCGCGAAGAACCTTGGGCATCAATGACCACGAGAAAGTTCTTGTAGTGGTCGGTGGCAGTGGTGGGGCAACTCATCTTAACGAGATTGTGTTTGATACCTTTGCAAATTCGCAGGACGAATTGTCAGACCTGACTGTTATCCACGTTACTGGCAAGCGAGATTGGGCAGATTTTTCTGCGCGACCTGCTCGAAATCCTGGCTACAGCATCATTGAGTTCAGCGACGACATGCCAACTCTTTTTGGTGCTGCAGACCTGGTTCTCAGCAGGGCGGGAGGATCCGTTTTCGAATTGGCAGCAGCTGGCAGGGCATGCATCCTTGTGCCGTTTCCGGGTGCGACCGGAGATCATCAGATGAAGAATGCGCGGTTTTTTGAGCGGTCGGGAGGCGCCGTGGTGGTGCACGACTCTGATCTGACAAGTGACTGGTTGCGATCAACAGTTGCTGACCTTCTGCTTGCAGGCGACTCAAGCGAGCGGATTGCTCAAATGGAGTTGGCTATGAGGTCGATGGCGAAGCCGGATGCGGTTCGATCCATCGCAGACATAATCGAAGAGCTTGGCTGCGAGCATCACAGAATTGAATCAACGCCGAAGCCCCTGGGTGGAAGACGCTTTCACATGATTGGTGGGGGCGGGGCTGGCGTGAGCTCACTGGCTCTGATTTGTGAGGCAATGGGAGCTGAGGTTACCTGTTGTGATCGGCAAAGTTCTGTCTATTCAGAGTTACTGCTGCAAAATGACGTTCCGTTTATCGTTGGCCACTCGATAGATCATCTGGCCGACCCTGAGAATCTCGAGGTGGTCAAGAGCAGTGCGTTGCCCGATGACAATCCTGAGTTGGAAGGGGCTCGCTCCGCTGGGCTCAAGGTTTGGCTTCGCGGTGAGCTGTTGGGCGAGTTATCACGATTCAGGCCGACTATTGCCGTCGCCGGAGCCCACGGCAAGAGCACTACTACCGCGATGATTGGCAGGGTTCTGGCTGAGGTTGGTCGGGATCCAGCAATGGTGTTAGGAGCCATTGATACAGCGATAAACAGTAACACTCGAACGGGTGGAGGTTGGTTGGTTGCGGAGGCTGATGAGAGTGACCGGTCGCTCAAGTACCTGAGGCCTCGAATAATCGTACTTACAAATGTTGAGCGTGATCATCATCACACCTTTATCAGTGATGAGGATTTGGATGAATTTTTTCTTGATTGGCTTGCGGTGAGTGCTACCGATGGAAAATTGGATCACATAATAGTGGGGCCAAATGAGCGTGCTCAGCGCATAGTAATGCAAAGTGAAAAATCCGGTGTTCTCAATGGTTGTCAAATAACCGTTGTGTCTCCCCAACATGTCGATGATCTGTTGGAGGATTGTGAGATCGGCGTTGCCGGAGAACACAATCGTCAGAACGCGGCGGTTGCCATCGAGGCCTGTATTGCCTCTGGAGTCAACCGGCATGCTGCACAGGAGGCAATTGGTCATTACTCTGGAATAGGTAGGAGATTCGAATTGAGGGGTACGGTCGGAGGCGTTACGGTCGTCGATGACTACGCTCATCATCCAACAGAGGTTTCCGCAGTACTGGAGGCAGCGCGTCGGCAGTTTCCCGGCAAGCGATGCGCTGTGATATTTCAACCCCACCTTTTCAGTAGAACCAGAGAGCTGTTGGATGAATTCGCGCAGGTATTGGCAACATCCGATCGTTTGCTTCTCCTGCCAATCTATGGAGCCAGAGAGGTAGATGACGGTACGGTTAGCTCGAGCGTGCTGGCAGCGGCGATCGAGGATCTGAATCCTGGAGTTTGTGCGGGAGTTTTTGAAGTCGCCCCTGCGACAGGTGACATGAGTACCATCATGTCAGCAATTCAGGGATTTGATGTGGTGTTGACCGTTGGCGCAGGTGATGTAACGCAGCTTGCTTCAAGGGTTGTAGACCATCTGAAGGAGGTAGGGGCTTGAGGGCAAAGCAGAAAAAAAAGGCAAGTCTTTTTCTGCGCGCGCTTGCTTCTGCGGGACTAATCACACTTCATGACCCGGAACGTCGAAATGAATTCGAATACGAATCTTCAAAGCGGCAGAAAAGCAACGTTGCGGCGCGTCAATCTCGTAGTGTCAGCCGCAAACCCGATTCTCGTCAACGAAAAATCAATTCATTGTCAAAAGCGGCGCTGGCGCGTAGAAAGGAGCTCCGTCGACGTAGAATCAAAGTAGCTGTGGCCTTGACAATGACGCTGGTGTTGGCGGCAACGGTATATCAGATACCGCAGATGACTATTTTCAGAATTCAAACAGTATCGGTCAAAGGCACGAGCGCTGTAAGCGACATCATGGTCAGGCGAGCAATTGACAGGCAACTGGATGGAAAATCATTCTTCAATGTGGACACAGACGAAATTTCATCGTCGGTTGCAGAGCTGCCGTTCGTTCATAAAGTATCGGTTGACCGCAAACTGCCTGATGGTATTGAAGTTACGATAAAGGAATACACTCCTTTGGCGTTTGGAATATCTGGTACTCGGGGGTGGCTAGTCGCCAGCGATGGTCGGGTTCTTACCAAGGCCAGGCTAGTTGATTGGGTAGGTAAGGTCCCGGTCGTAAGGCTGGAGAAATCGAAAATCAAGGCAGGGGATCGCGTCGGTGGTGAACCCGCATTACGGCTTCTTCGCAGGGTTCCTCCTGGATTTCCGGGAACCGTCAGAGGAGTTGAACTGGGCGAACGCGGATTAATTCTGAAGATGTTGGAGGGACCGGAGATAATTTTGGGCCGCGATGATGAGCTTTCGCAGAAAATGGCAGTTGCCGAACGAATGCTGTTGTTGCACTCGCCACCCGCAAGAAAAAGGTTGAAATACATAGATGTGACGGTTCCTTCGCGACCGGCAGTTGCCAGAACGGATCTTGTTTTATGAAATTATTGGGCTGTCTTTGCCAAATGTTTGCCACGTCATCGGGTGATACCTGTAGATTCCGCACTTACACATTATTAAATGCCCAATCCATGATCCAAGGCTGGTCACACTCTTATGAATGACAATCAACGAGACAGTTACCTCGCAACAATCAAAGTTGTTGGTGTCGGCGGGGGTGGAACTAATGCCGTCAATCGCATGATTGAAGCTGGAGTACGCGGAGTTCAGTTCATCGCTGTCAACACTGACGCTCAGGCTCTGATGGTT
>CAYTTD010000018.1:0-11900 GCA_964440595.1 uncultured Gaiellales bacterium | reverse complement strand
CTCATAGCGGCATACCTGCCTGCCCGTCAGCGCCTTCATGCCCCTCGAAGATGAACTCCTGCCGGCCCCAGGTCTTCCCTTGGTGTTCAAGTAGATTAGCCAGGAAGCCGTTTCGCTGCCTGACTTCGGCTGCCGGCCCAACGTCAACTATCTGCCCCGATTCCATCACCGCCACGCGTGAAGCAAGTGCAATCGTCGAGGGCCTGTGAGCGATGATGATGGTTGTGGTTTGGCTACCCCCTGGCTCAGAGAGGCTACCTGTGATCTGAGATTCAACCGTAACGTCGAGGCTCGAAGTTGCATCATCAAGAATCAGAACTGATGGATTCGATAGCAAAGCGCGTGCAATGGCAAGGCGTTGGCGTTGGCCACCCGACAACGTGACGCCCCGCTCGCCGATCAACGTATCAAGCCCCTCAGGTAGCGCATCGACAAACTCAAGCGCATGGGCCTTCTCAAGTGCATTCCGCAGGTCCTCGTCTGTGGCCTCTGGGTTGCCAAATCTCAGGTTGCCTCTCACCGAAAGTGAAAAGAGAAGCGGATCCTGATCAACAATTCCAACGATGCGTCGCAGCTCAGTCAGATCCGCATCACGAACGTCAACACCATTGATCCGGACGGTTCCCTCGTCCACATCATGTAGTCGCGGAATCAAGGAGGCCAAAGTGGTCTTGCCAGAACCAGTGGGCCCCACAATTGCAATGGTTTCTCCCGCATCAACATGAAGATTGATGTTCGCCAGCGTTGGTGATGCCCCCTCGGGTGCATCTGGTCCCGAATACGAGTAGGAAACTCCTTCGAAGTCGATCGTGGCACCACTCTTTTCCTTCACTATCGAAACAGGGGGGTCCGCAACAGGTAGCTCATCATCGCTATCAAGAATGGTGAATATTCTGCGACCACAGGCGATGGAGCGTTGGGCACGTACAAGAAGGCTGCCAAAAATTCTTAGAGGATTTTCCAGCTGGAGCATGTATCCGTAAAAGGCAAAAAAAGCGCCAATCGTCATTCCTCCGCCCGTGATGCGCCATGCCGCCAGTGCAACAACCGCTGCCAATGTTGCATTTGGAATGAATCCATACAGGGGGAGCCAGTACGAATTGATGCGTGTGCGAAGGGTTTCGGCCTCGACGATCCTGCCAACGCTTTCACTGTACTTCTCTATCTCGGCATCTTCCTGGCCAAATGACCTGACTACCCGAGCGCCTACGATGTTTTCTTCCGCAATATTGGTGTTGGCGGCGTTGAGCGCCGCAATCTCCTGTTGTAGTGGAATCACCTTGCCATTGAACTTCCACGACACAATCGATAGCAGGGGCATTGATATGAGTACGACGATTGCCATCCTCCAATCGATGTAAATGAGCATCGCAGGTACCGTAAGGATGGTCAGGAAGTGCATGAAGAAGTAGACGAGGCTGTAGCCGAGAAAGAATCGCACGCTGGTAACGTCGTAGGTTGATCGTGAGATAAGTTGGCCGGTCGGCCACTGGTTCCAGAATCGCCATGATCGCGTTGACAGGTGCTCAAACATGTTCTGCCGCAGACTCTGCTCAACTCCAAGGCTGATCTTTCCTGACACCACGCGCCTTGAAAAGTTCAGGATGCTCATTACGACTCCTGCCAGCAGGATAACGATCACATCTCCAGGAATCTTGTCGAAGTCGCCAGTCTGGGTGTGGTCGATGGCAACTCCCATCTGCCTCGGCACAACAAGCTTGGCTGCAACTACCGCTGTCATGATGAAAAAGCTTGAGATCAGGTGACTGCGGAACGGCGCTACCAAGCCCAGGAGGCGCAGGAAAACCTTCCCTGATGGGGCGTTTTCACTTTCAAGGGTATCTTTGTTGAATACTTCGTTCATGGCGGGCGGCACTGGTCAGTGAACCAGGTTCGATTGAGTCTACGTTGTGCCCTGGGGGCAGGGGAAGCACATCCGGATCATGATTTACCATGTTCGGCAGTGATCTCTCGCACAGGTATCCGGCCCCAATCTTCCATTGTCATTGCATGCGCGGTGGCGATGTTTGCATTGCTTTGGTTTGTCAGCACCGTGACTGCCAGCGCCCCAAAAAAGGGCGTTGAGGTGCGAGCAGAGCAGGCAGTGGGTAAGACAGGCGCGAAGCGGCGGATGCGTGATAATTCGAGCATAAAAAAGCCAGTCCAATCTGCAATTGACAAAAGGCGTCCGCTCAGTGACCGCACCAGTCACACAAATGTGCCGCGGTCAGTGCCCGCAGCTCAGCTTCGGTGGAAGGACTACTTCACTCCGAGGATCATCAGTTTCATCATAGGCACAATATGGATGTCGATTCTCGTGCGGAGGTGGATCCTGCGCTTCAAGAGGCGTCGGCGCCAGCGAAACAGGGTGGCATGATGCTGTTCGAGACCGTACCGAACTACTCGGTTGGCGCTGAATCCCCTGACGTTGTCAGTGCGCTCGAGTCTTCTTTCGTGCAAGCCGGGTGCGTCGTCGCCGACGTCCACAGCGATTCCACCCACGGAAGAACGGTTATTACTGTGTTTGGCGGAGAAAGCCAGATTCGCAAGGGTCACCTTGCCGCAATGAAAGTAGCGATGGATTCGATCAACGTTACTCGTCACCGTGGTGTTCATCCCCGGGTTGGTGCGTGTGATGTTTTGCCGATAGTGCCGCTTGATGTATTTGATTCAGCAAGAGGTGGAGACGAGAGCTCCGCATGCGATCTCGCTCGCCAAATTGCGGGCGAATTTGCCAGAGAATTGGGAGTCCCATCTCTTGCTTACGGTAAGTTGGGTGGTCCTGCAAACGCTGGCGCATATCGCCTGAAGTCGAAAATCGGCGTATCTGATTCCAGCTCCAGCGGTGATCCTTACCTTGAATCGCTGAGCCAGCGGTTTGCAAAAGGTGACGTCACACCGATGGCAGGTGATGCGAGCATTCATCCCACGGCTGGAGCTGTCTGCGTTGGCGTTCGAGATGTGCTCGTCGCCTTCAATGTCAACGTGGTCGGAATAACTGAAGAAGCTGCCAAGGAAGTCGCGCGGTTGATTCGGATGCGGGACGGTGGCTTGGCCGGCGTGAGGGCGCTTGCTTTTCAGACGCATGATGAAACCTGGCAGATTTCAACAAACATCGAGCAGTGGGAGAATGTCGGGCCGGCGAGGGTCTTCGATGAGATCTGTGCCAACGTGGCTAACGTGGCAATGTGCGCGCAAGACAGCAATAAACCCATCGTTGAATCATGCGAGGTGATAGGGCTGATGCCGCAAGCTGCCTGGAACCATCTTAAGAGAGCCGTATCAGGGACTGGAGCCTCGATTCATGCATCAGATGAGCCTGTGATTGAACGATTTCTAGACTAAGTGCTCGAGCATTGACGTAAGGCTATCGTGCCAACCTGTCAGGATACTAACATGACTAGGGCAGCAAGTGGCACAAAAGTTCAGGTAACGGGTGAAGACCTAACGCTCGATCAGCTGGAGCAGGTGGCAATTGACGGCGCAACCATCGATCTATCCGACGAGGCGCGTCAACGAATTGAACGTTCGCGTGATCTGGTGGAAGCAACGTCTGCATCCAATATGTCGACCTATGGTCTTAACACCGGCGTAGGTCGCTTTGTAGACAAGAAGATTCCAGAGGGGCTGACAGCCGAACTTCAAAAGCGAGTATTGCGCAGTCACGCTGCAGGCGTTGGTGCCCCATACCCCGAAGAGATCGTTCGAGCTGCGCACCTCTTGAGAATCAACACTCTAGCAAGAGGCTATTCGGGCGTTCGCGTAGCGCTGGTCGAAAAATTTGCTGAGCTATTGAATGCCGGAATCACTCCGTGGGTGCCAGCACGTGGAAGCGTGGGGGCATCCGGAGATCTTGCCCCACTCGCACATCTGTGCCTTCCCGTAATTGGCGAAGGCAAGGTGGTTGGCAAGGATGGCAAGCCTGTCGCTTCTGAAGAGGTGCTTATTTTATTTGGCGTTGAGCCAATTGAGCTCGCCAGCAAAGAGGGATTGTCTCTGATCAACGGCACCCAGTTCATGACTGCCATGGGGGCAATTTGGGGTAGCCGAGCCATGCGTCTTGCGATGCTCGCAGACCTGGCCTGCGCACTGACGGTTGAGGCGTTGCGTGGAAGCTCTGATCCATTCCTTCCGCAGATACAGGAGCTGAGGCCCCATGCCGGGCAGGCTAAATCGGCGCAGAACATCCTGAACGCAATGGAGGGCTCCACCATTCACGAGTCCCACAAGTACTGTGACCGGGTTCAGGATGCCTATGCTCTGAGGTGTGCGCCTCAGGTTCATGGTGCCAGCCGTGACGCGATCAACTTCGCACTAGAGACAGTATCGTGCGAGCTGAACTCGGTCACAGACAATCCGTTGGTTTTTACGGATGAAGGTGTACTTCGCTCAAACGGTAACTTTCACGGGCAACCAATTGCCATGGCACTCGATTTCGCTGCAATAGCAACCGCAGAGCTGGCGAACATCAGCGAGCGAAGGATCGAGCGGCTGGTCAACCCGGCGCTAAGCGGCCTGCCTGCGTTTTTGACATCAGATGGTGGTCTGAATTCGGGGTACATGATTGCCCAGTACACTGCTGCATCTCTGGTCAGTGAAAACAAGGTGTTCTGTCATCCCGCATGCGTCGATTCGATACCAACGAGCGCGGCGCAGGAAGATCACGTCAGCATGGGCAACCATGCTGGTCTCAAATTTGGTCAGGTGCTTGCAAACGCTGAACGGGTGATTGCAATAGAGTTGCTTTGCGCGGCGCAGGCGGTTGATTTTCTTACACCAAGAAAACCAGGGCGTGGTACCGGAGAATTGCACAGGTTGATTCGTGAAATGGTTCCACACCTCGACGAGGATCGGATCCTTGGAGATGAGATCGAGGCGGTTGCCGCACGAATAGCAGAGCGTGATTTTCACGAACAGATTCGTGACTTGCTTGATTGGAGCTGGGAGTGATTACGGAAGAGATTACTGAACAGGTTGATCGCCTTGTTGGCGATCTGAATAACATACACGCGCCGCGCGGCAATGAGCTTTTATGTCGGGGTTGGGAGCAAGAGGCGGCGCTGCGAATGCTTTGTAACAACCTGGATCCACAGGTGGCTGAAGACCCTTCCAAGCTTGTTGTGTATGGCGGCACGGGCCGGGCCGCACGGTCGCATGATGCTCTCAAGGCGATAGTCAGAGAACTGATAAGGCTTGAGTCTGACGAGACGCTGTTGATTCAGAGCGGCAAGCCGGTTGCAGTGTTTCGCACAACACCTCAATCGCCGCGTGTGCTTTTGGCAAACTCCAACCTTGTGCCGCGGTTTGCTGACTGGGAGCACTTCCGTGAGTTCGAGCGGCAGGGGCTCACCATGTATGGCCAGATGACGGCTGGCTCATGGATATACATTGGCACGCAGGGAATCCTCCAGGGTACGTTCCAGACTTTCGCTGCAGCCGCTCAAACCCACTGGGGTAGTGCCGACCTGACCGGAAAGGTAGTGCTTACCGCCGGCTTGGGTGGAATGGGCGGAGCTCAACCTTTGGCGGCAACAATGTGTGGAGCAGCGATTCTCTGTATCGAGGTTGACGAGAAGAGGATTCAGCGTCGGCTTCAGACCCGTTATCTCGATGAGATCGCACCAGACCTTGCGTCAGGCATGGCTCGGGTCAAGGAGGCGGCTGAGGAGGGTAGAGCATTGTCGGTTGCGGTGTGTGCAAATGCGGGCACCGCATTTCCTGAACTGCACGACATGGGATTCCGTCCCGATCTGGTTACAGACCAGACCAGCGCCCACGACATGCTTGGTGGATACATACCTGCCGATCTTTCTCTGGACGCTGCAGAGAGGCTAAGGGAAACAGACCCAGCCGACTATCTGCGCCGAGCCAGGCAAACCGTAGTCAGACACGTCACTGCAATGCTTGACTTCCAGAGATCAGGCTCGCACGTGTTTGACTATGGCAACAACATCCGCACTGAGGCGAAGGATGCGGGAGTATCAAACGCATTCAACTTTCCCGGATTTGTGCCAGCGTATGTAAGGCCCCTGTTCTGTGCGGGTATCGGCCCATTCAGGTGGGCCGCGCTGAGCGGAGACCCACGTGACATCGACGTTATTGATGAAGCGATGAAAGCAGAGTTCCCTGACGACGAGCTGCTGCAGAGGTGGTTTGACCTTGCACCCGGGCGCGTTGCATTTCAGGGGTTGCCAGCCCGCATCTGCTGGCTCGGATATGGCGACCGTGCCCGCGCAGGGCTTCTGATCAACGACCTTGTGCGCAGCGGCAAAGTCACTGCTCCAATAGTGATTGGCCGGGATCATCTTGACGCAGGTTCCGTTGCATCGCCATTCCGCGAGACCGAAGCAATGAAGGATGGCAGCGACGCCATTGCCGACTGGCCACTCCTTAATGCGCTTGTGAACACGGCAGCTGGTGCGTCGTGGGTAAGCATTCACCACGGTGGTGGCGTTGGCATGGGTAACAGCATTCACGCAGGAATGGTGATTGTCGCTGACGGTTCGCACGAGATGGAGGAGAGGCTCGCGCGGGTTCTCGATTCAGACCCGGGAATGGGCGTGATCCGGCACCTGGATGCCGGGTATGACGAAGCAAAAGCTGCAGCAAAAGCCCACCCGGAGCTTCGAACCCCGGGAGAGAAGTAAGCTCTGTGGTTGACGGCAAAGATAGTCATAACTGCGATCTGCTAGTAACAAATATTGGCGAGCTGGCTACCCCGCCCGCTGGTAGTGGCCAACTGCGTGGCAGCGAGATGTCTGATGTGGTCAGGGTGACAGATGCCGCTGTTGCCATCAAGGACGGTATTGTAGTCGCCGTTGACAAGCGCAGCATCGTAGAAGCTTCCTGGCGGGCTCATGCTGTGCATGATGCTCAGTACGGTCTGGTTACTCCGGGTCTGATCGACTGTCACTCGCACCCGGTGTTCGGTGGTGACAGAGCAGCGGAGTTCACTCTGCGCAATCGCGGTGCATCATACGAGGAAATCCACGCCGCCGGTGGTGGCATACACAGCACTGTCTCGGCAACTCGCGAACTTCTGTCAGCCGGTGAGGATGATTGCGTTGATCGTGTCAGCAGGCACCTCGGCTGGATGCTTGCGGCAGGCACAACGACTCTTGAAGGCAAAAGCGGCTATGCACTGACACATGATGGTGAGGTAAGAAGCCTTCAGGTATTGCGGCGCGCAGCACAGAGGGTTGGAGTCGATGTACATCCAACTGTTCTCTCCGCACACACCGTGCCAGCGGAGTATCTCAGACGCGGCGACGACTACTTGGACGAGGTGGCAATTCCGGCTCTTGTGCAAGCTTCAGAGCTAGGGCTGGCCAAGGCCGCAGACATCTTCATTGAGAACGGTAGCTTCAGCGTTGACCAGGGGCGACGATATCTTTCTGCCGCCCGCGAAGCGGGGCTTGCCGTGAGGGTTCATGGCGACCAGTTCTCTGAGATCGGATCCATCGATCTTGCAATTGAGCTGGGGGCCGTCAGCATAGATCACCTTGAGGCAACCAGTCCGGGCGGTGTTGGCAAGCTGGCATCGTCAAACGTAATGCCGGTACTGCTTCCGCTTAGCTCGCTGTTCCTGCGCAGACCATATGCTCCTGGGCGGGCACTGATTGACGCAGGCGCGCCAGTGGCCGTTGCCAGTGACTTCAACCCCGGCAGCTCGTATGGTGAGTCCCTGACGTTGGCCATGACGCTTGCATGTGTAGGCTGCTCATTAACGGCGGAGGAGGCCTTGAGTGCGGTGACTGCTAACGCAGCCTGGGTGCTTGGCGAGCGGGAGCACATTGGCTCTGTGGCGCTGGGCTATTCAGCAGACATGGTTGTGTTTGATCAGCCGTCGCTCGAGCATCTGCCGTATCACGCAGGTTCGCCTCGGGTAACAGCCGTGATCAAGGCTGGTAGGGTTGTAGGCTACGAACATTGATTGCACAGGAGATCGAATGTCAGCCAAAAAACCCCGCAAAAGGCCTTACGTACCGCCCCCTAATGAGATCAAGGACGAGGCAAACAGAAAGGTCCGGCACGTAAAGGCCAAGCCTTCGGGTGGGCGATCAGGCAACTCCAAAGGCGGAAGTTATGCTCCTCCCAAACCAACCATCAAGCGAACGCTTGTAAGGCTCCCGATCTACTTTGTTCTTGTTGCGGCCCTTCAGTATGTTTTCATGCCTGATTCGAAGGGCGTATCGACTGCAGACAAGTTGACCGCTTCGCTGGTGATGGCAGTATTTGTAACCATCGCGTTTGCTCCCTCGATCTATCTGATGGAGCGCTGGAATTACACCCGTTGGCTACGCAGAGCCGCTGGGCAGTCAAATGCCAAGCACGGCAAGGATTAGAAGTGGTGAGCGATATCAGAACAGGTGACGTAGTTGTGCATCGCCTTGAGCTTGGCGTGATTGGTACCAACTGCTACATCGTCCACCGCTCTGGCAATGAGCAGTGCGTAATTGTTGATCCAGGGGCGGATCCAGAAGCGATAGAAGCCAAACTTGATGCTTTGTCGTTGGAGCCATGCGGAGTGCTGATCACACACTGTCACTGGGATCACGTAGGCGCGGCGGAGGCAGTCACCGTCAAGTGGGGAATTGAATCGTGGATGAGCGGCATAGAAGCTCCCATTGTCGAGAACCTTGAACAATTTGCGCCGCAGGAGTTTGGGCCGTGGACGGGTCACAAGGTAACGCACGAGCTCGAGGGTACCGAGACCCTGAGTATTGCTGGAATCAATTTTGAGTGCATGCTGCTGCCTGGGCACAGTCCGGGCACCATTGGATTTCTAGTTCGAGCCCCAGAGGGTGCCGTAGCAGCCCCCGACCTCTTGTTCGTCGGCGACCTGATCTTCAGAGGTTCAGTTGGTCGCACTGACTTGCCGGGCGGTGATCACGGTACGCTGCTTGATTCATGCAGGCGAGTTTTGACTGAGCTACCTGAGAATACTGTGCTTCTGTCCGGTCATGGCCCTGAAACGACAGTTGGTGCGGAGAAGCGTTCAAATCCGTTTCTCAAAGGGCTTTGATTCCCGGTAGTATTCAGCCCTTATGGCAAAGGTGCAGCAAGTCAGGGCAGCGCGGGGCACACGCGACATACTGCCAGAAGAATGGAAACTGCGGTCACACGTGATCGATATTGCTCGCCGCGCTTTTTCACGCTACGGATTTGGTCGCATAAGCACGCCAACATTTGAGCACACAGAACTGTTTCAGCGAGGGGTTGGTGAGTCAACCGATGTCGTGCGCAAAGAGATGTACACCTTCTCAGATCGCTCTGACAGATCGCTGACTCTGCGTCCAGAAGGTACCGCACCAGTTGTGCGTGCGTTCCTCGAACATGGCATGCAACGCCTCCCACTGCCGGTAAAGCTCTGGTACGAGGCACCGATGTTTCGATACGAAAAGCCGCAGGAAGGGCGCTATCGAGAACACGTCCAGGTAGGCGCCGAGGTGATTGGCTCACCTTTTCCTGAAGTTGACGCCGAGTTGATAACTCTTCTTGGTTCGATGATTGTCGACCTTGGCGTGACCGGCGTAACACTTCGCCTGGGAAGCATTGGCGACAATAGATGCCGCGGTGCATACCGCGAAAAGTTGGTTGATTTTCTGTCGGAAAGGAACAACAGCCTCTGCGATGACTGTCTTGAGCGCACAAAGGTAAATCCGCTGCGAACCTTTGACTGCAAGGTTGATTCGTGCCGGAAGGTGATGCGTGACGCCCCCACGCAGATGGATAACCTGTGCAGCGATTGTGACGATCACTTTTCGCAGTTGAAGGCAATGCTGGATGCATCCGGAGTCAGCTACTTTGAAGACCCGACTCTTGTTCGCGGTTTTGACTACTACACAAGAACCACTTTTGAGTTCTCTTGCTCGCATCTCGGGGCTCAGGATGCGATAGGTGGGGGAGGTCGATTTGACGGGTTGGTCGAACACCTCGGAGGCACGCCAACTCCAGCTGTTGGATTTGGCTGTGGAGTCGAGCGCCTTATGCTCGCCGTGCAGGCGAGCCCGGCAGCAGTGGATGAGACTGAATCCCCCGAGATATTTGTCTGCAGTGATTCAGCTTCTGCGGCAGGTGCAGCGTTTGCAGTTGCAAACGCATTGAGATCGAATGCAGATGCAGGAATCGTTGAGCTCGACCTCGCCCGCAGGAGCCGCAAAGGTGCACTGAAGCACGCCTCGCGGATTAAGGCAGGGTTCGCTCTTATCGTTGATGAAGCAGGAAATCTGGATCTTCACAACATGCGGGGCCGCGAGGAAGTAAGGATCCAGGCTAACGCTGACGCAGTTGTTTCAGCAATAAAGAAAATGAAAGAAGGAGCAGTCAAATGACTGGCATCGATCACCCAAACTCATACCGAACGCACGAGTGCGGTCACATAGGCTTGCTTGAAGTGCCTAAGGCGCTCTTTGGCCTTGGTCGCGTAGGCGATACCGTCCGCGTATCGGGGTGGGTGAATTCGGTTCGGGATCACGGCGAACTCGTGTTTGTTGATCTGCGCGATCGCTCGGGCATCGTTCAGCTGGTCATTGATCCCTCCAAAGCAGCAGATGCCCACGTGGTGGCGCAGAAGCTGCGCAATGAATACTGCGTACAGGCAACGGGAAAGGTTGTAGAGCGCGAGCCCGAGCTTGTGAACCCGAACATTCCAACAGGCCACGTTGAGGTGAGGGTCGAGGAGCTGAAACTGCTATCGACATGTGAGCCACTGCCATTTCAGTTGGACGAGTCCAACGTAGACGAGACGCTGCGACTGAAGTGGCGCTTTCTCGATCTGAGGCGCGAGCGCATGCAGCAGAATCTGGTGCTACGTTACCACGTAATGCGAGCGATGCGAAGCTTCCTCGACGATCACGGCTTCATCGACCTCGAAACTCCCATACTGACCAAGGCAACGCCTGAAGGTGCACGAGACTTTCTTGTTCCGGCGAGACTTCGCCCTGGCAGCTTCTATGCTCTTCCTCAATCTCCCCAGCTATTCAAGCAGCTTCTGATGGTTGCAGGATTTGAGAGGTACTACCAGATCGCCAGGTGCTTTAGAGACGAGGCACAGCGCGCAGACCGCCAACTTGAGTTCACGCAGCTCGACGTTGAGATGAGCTTCGTTGAGCGCGAAGACATCCTCAAACTGGCTGAAGGGCTTTTTGGGTTTGTCTGGCGCGAGGTTGCCGGCGTTGAGCTTGAGTTGCCATTTCCGCGCATTGCGTACCACGATGCAATGCTCAGGTATGGATCAGACAAGCCAGACCTCAGATACGACATCGAGATCAAAGACATGGGGGAGGCCTGGAGTGGCACCGAGTTCGGCGTTGCCCGTGGCGCACTTGATTCCGGCGGTGCCGTAAGAGTTCTTGCATGCCCGAAGGCTGGTTCGTTCAGCCGGCGCGAGATGGATGAGCTCACAGAATATGCGCGCGAGTGGGGTGCCAAGGGCCTCGCATGGTTTGTCGTCGAGGAAGATGGAAGCCTTCGATCGCCCGTAGCAAAATTCTTGAGCGACGATGAACAGAAGGCGCTGCTCGACGAGACCGGCGCGAAGCCAGGATGGGCAATTTTCCTGATGGCAGATACGGATGAGGTAGTCAGCCGTGTGCTTGGCGCGCTAAGAACACGACTAATTGAGCTCGTGGATCTGGAAGCAGGCTCGGAGTGGGCATTTGCATGGATCGTTGATCCTCCGCTTTTCGACTGGGACTCAGACACCAAGACCTGGACAAGCAACCATCATCCATTTACTGCGCCAACGCCTGAGACCGCCGACTTGCTCGAGTCTGATCCAGGTGCAGTTCTTTCTCAAGGCTACGACGTGGTTCTGAACGGCTTCGAGCTTTGCAGCGGCTCCATCAGGATTCATGATCAATCCATGCAGAAAAAGGTGTTCAGCGTTCTCGGTATCA
>CAYTTD010000017.1:6498-11937 GCA_964440595.1 uncultured Gaiellales bacterium | reverse complement strand
TCCAACACCGCCATTAACTGATCCGTTTGCAAGGTCCGCAGCTGCGATTGTCGCATCAGTTATCTTGGCAGAAGTTACTGCGTTGTTAGCAAGCTCAGACGACGTGATGGCCGACGCGGCAATGTCGTCCGCGACAAGAGTGTCGTCCTGAACTATCCCTCCTGTGCCACCGGTTACCGAACTGTTACCCATCTTTCCAGATGTAATGGTTGTATTCGCCAGATCGGTACCAAGAATCGTACCGTCAGATATATCACCGGTAAGGATTGTTCCGTCGAGGATATTAGTAGATGTGACGGTGCCATTTGCGATATCGCTTCCACTAACTGTTCCATCAACGATCTTCGCGCTCGTAACGGAATCTCCCGCAAGGTCTGTACTTGCAACAGTCCCGTCGAGGATGTCGGAAGTGGTTACCGCGCCTGCAGCAATCTTTGCGGTCGTCACTGCATTGTCCGCAAGTTTTACCGTGGTGACTGCGCCGTCTGCAACCGACATGCTTGCCAGTGCTGCTGGATCAATATCGGCAGTCTGAATTGTACCGTCGGTAATCTTTGCGCTTGTTACAGAGTCATCTGCGAGTTTCGCCGTTGTAGTGGCTCCGTCAGCAAGTTTTACCGTGGTGATTGAGCCGTCTGCAACCGACATACTTGCAAGCACAGAGGCATCAAGATCCGACGTCGTAATGGTGCCGTCATCGATCTTTGCGCTTGTAACAGCATCGTTTGCGAGCTTTGCAGTTGTAATGGATCCATCGCTTACGGTCAGGCTGGCAAGAACTGACGATGACAGGTCGGTCACGCCGACGGATCCGTCTGCGATCTGTGTTGATCCGATAGCACCGTCAGCTACCTTGCCCGTAGTAACAGCCCCCGTGGCGATGTCCGCGGTATTGACCTCTCCGTCCTTGATCTTCGCGGTTGTTACTGCATCATTTGCAAGATCGTCTCCGGTGATGGATCCGTCATCAACGAAGCTGCCGTTGATGAATGAAGATGAAAGATCTGAACCAGTAATCGAGCCATCTTTGATGTTGGTGCCGGTGATTGTGCCAGCGGCAACATCACGGCCCTGAACGGCACCATCAAGAATGTGCTGTGAGTAAACAGCATTATCAGCGAGCTTTGTTGACTCCACGGCTCCGTTCGCCAGCATGGACGTTTTGACGGAGTCATCGGAAGGTGGAGCCATTGCCAGCGCTACAACATCGCCCCCAAGATCTGAAACGTTTACTGAGCCATCCTGAATATGTTGGCCACGTACCGATTCAACACCGATGTCTGCCGCAGTGATTGTGCCGTTCTTGATGTCTGCAGAGTTCAGTGAATTGTTTTTTACATGCTTTGTTGTAACGGTGTTCTTCATTATCTGTTTGCCGGTAATCTTCTTGAAAACCGCAGAGGCAAACGGTGCTGAAGACAGCAGCAAGGCGCATGCGGCAATAACCACAAGGCTGCTGAATGAACCAATATTTGGCGTTTTACGCCCCAATATCCGGCACCCTCCAATGTACCCGTTACATGCGAAACCGGCATTTGCTCAATGCGTTGCCCACGCCGGCAGGCTTCGCCATACTCATCATTTATCGGCATCGATGCTGAAAACATGAGCAAATTGTTAAGAAGTTTCCCCTCAAAGATATAAACTCCCCGGCCATGAGCGAAAATGGTGCAAATCCAACAGAAAAATTGTCAGAAAGTGGTATGACCACCCGAGAGAAGTCGTTGCTCGCCGGGATTGCGCTAGCTACTGTGGCTGCTGGATCGATCAACTATGGAGTCGGCGCGGGAGTCCCAAGTTTCCTTGTGGCCACGGTTGCGCTGGCTGGATTGGCGTGGCTCGTGTCATTTGCTACAGAGCAATTGGGAGAAAGTTTCGGCCCTGCTGTTACGGGCCTCATGCAATCCACGCTTGGCAACCTGCCAGAGTTCTTTGTCGTTCTGTTTGCCCTGAAGGCGGGGCAGGTGGTTGTTGCCCAGACATCGATTGTAGGCTCAATCTTCGCAAATGGTCTTTTGGTTCTGGGGCTTGCGATAATCGTTGGCGCTCGCCGTGAAAAAGATGGGTTGATGAAGTTCTCGAAGAGGTTGCCGGAAGACACCGCAACACTTCTCCTGATCGCGACCGTGATAATTGTCGTGCTAGGTATTTCGGGCGCAACAAGCGACGCTGCCAGCGACAGCCTTGGCGCAGTATCGGTGATTGCCGCAGTGGCGATGTTGTGCGTATACGGAGCCTGGGTCATGCGCTACATCAAGACTAATGCTGCGGGTGACCCTGCCCATCGCGAGGCTCCGCGTGTGTCTGTAAAAGCCTCAGCCGCAATGCTGGCTGTTGCGGCGGTTGGAGCGGCGTTTGTGTCTGAGTGGTTTGTGCATGGTCTGGAGCCGGCTATCGAAGCTTTTCACATTTCTGAAGCATTCGCCGGCCTCGTGATCGTTGCCATCGCAGGTAATGCAATCGAGAACGCCGTGGGCGTGATAATGGCAGCAAAGGGTGAGTCTGATCTCGCAATATCGGTCATCAAGAACTCTGTTGCGCAGATCGCAGCGTTTCTCTTTCCGCTGCTGATACTTTGTTCACTGTTTTTTGAAACAACCATGACCTTTGCGCTGGAACCAGTCTGGATTGGCGGGCTCGCTCTATTGACGATTACTATATGGCAGATCACGCGCGATGGAGTGGCTGCAGCCTGGGAGGGAGTTGCGCTTGTTGCCTTCTTCGTTGTTCTGGCTGGCATCGCGTTGTTTGAGTAATGCGGGGGGGGCTGCCATGACCACCTCTTCTATTGATCCAAGAATTGAGGAGAGCTGGAAACGAGTTCTGGCAGACGAGTTCAAGAAGTCGTATCTTGCCGAGCTCAAACAGTTTCTTGTCAGAGAACAGAGTGAGGGAAGAAGGTTCCACCCTTCGGGCAACCTGATATTCAATGCGTTCAATCTGACGCCATTCGACCAGGTAAAGGTGGTTATCATTGGTCAGGATCCATACCATGGTCCCGGACAGGCTCATGGTTTGAGCTTCTCGGTGCCTGACGGAGTTGCCATTCCTCCCTCCCTCAAAAACATCTACCGAGAGATTGAGCTTGAGATTGGCACACCTGCACCACATAGCGGCAATCTTGAAAGATGGGCTAAACAGGGAGTTTTGATGCTGAATGCAACCCTGACCGTTGAATCAAGAAAGGCCGGCTCTCATCAAGGGAAAGGGTGGGAGACATTCACGGATGCGGTCGTTAAAGCGCTTAACGACCAGCGAGACGGACTCGTCTTCATGCTATGGGGCCGCTATGCACGGGAAAAGGGAAAAATAATAGATCGTAGCCGTCATCACGTGCTCGAGGCCGCTCATCCGTCACCTTTTTCAGCAAGCAATGGATTCTTCGGCTGTGGACATTTTGCCAAAGCAAATGAAATTCTTGCAAGACAAGGGGAAGCGCCAATCGATTGGTGATAGCATCGGCCTCACCGGAGGAGTGGCCGAGCGGCTGAAGGCGGCACCCTGCTAAGGTGTTACATGGGGTTGACCTGTGTCGAGGGTTCGAATCCCTCCTCCTCCGTTTCGGTGCGGCACCATTTCCTGGAGGGGTGCCGGAGCGGTCGAACGGGGCGGTCTCGAAAACCGTTGGGCCTTCAGGGGTCCCGAGGGTTCAAATCCCTCCCCCTCCGTCCTGTCTTGGTTGCCAGTACCGATAGTTGGACGGGTGTCCGAGTGGTTGAAGGAGCACGGTTGGAAACCGTGTGAGTGTCGTAAGGTGCTCCGTGGGTTCGAATCCCACCCCGTCCGCTTCTGGAGAAGCGGGGTTGATCAGCTTGGCTGATCAACCATGGTCTCGTTGGTTTCGCAACTTCCAAATCCTGAGGCTTTGAGTTGCTCAACGGCGCTCGCCCATCGGGGTGCGCTCCGTTCGCGGCGCTGCGTTCGATCGTGTGCCTTGTCGTGGAACCTTGCTTATCGATCGTGTGCCTTGTCGTGGAACCGGATTGGCCAATTTTCCTCGTCCCAGGTGGAGTTTTATCTCGTATTTGATCAAAAGTCGCCTTGGGAGCAATTAATTAACTCGCACGCGATTGTGAGACACGCCGTAACATCGGTGCCGATTCAGCCTGACGCACCTTCAAATCAAGTTGAGCGTACATTTTGCCGATAGTTATCTCGGAATGTTGTTTGCTGTGTCCACAAGCGTTCAAAAACGACCACCCCTGCAGCCACGCCCTGGTGGTGCGACGCATGCAATGCAGGATAAGCGTACAAGGCGTTCGTCAGCCGAGGCCGGCCTCTCGCTGGTTGAGATCCTTGTTGTTCTTGTGATCATGAGCACCATGATGGCGGTGGCTTTTGCAACTTGCCAGCACTCGCGTGAAGATGCCATCAAGAAGCAGGCTGTCTCCGTCATGTATGCGTATCAGGACGCCATTGAGATGTATCGCGTTGATAACGATGGAATTGTGCCGACGATGAGCGAACGTATTGACCCGGATAAAAAGTTCGGCAACTCGTATGCGCCATACTATGGCTGGTCCAACTGCTACTGGACCCACGGGCAGAAGACGCCAGACAATCCAGTTGAATCCAGCCGGCCCAACTGCAAAGCGGGGCTCATGGAGTATGAGCGGGGACTAGGACCAATAAACATGGACACTGGTGAGTATTACCTCGATGGCAAGAGGCTTGACAACATGCGCGCCGGCACCGCACGCAATCACATATATCTAAGGCCAAGCCCGGACATAACTGGTCTCGAGCCAACAAAGCAAAGATTTTTGATTGCATACTTCTCACATGGTGTCGACGCAACCACGTACACCTTGTTCCTGCTGGATGCAAAGCATGAAACCAAGTACGGTGTTGTTTGTTATATCGGTACGAGGCTGGACCCATCCGACCCGCTCTGGGATAGCAAGTATTGGGGCGAAGGTGCGGATGGCACCACGATTAAGAGATGGGGCGGTACCAGCTCGAACTCTCCGTTCGTCAAGACGTGGAAGAAGGCACCAAAATGCTAGCGGCACCCTATTGCCAATCTGGATAACTCGATTTACCCTGACTTAGAAGTGGGGATTAACGGTGCGTGAATTGTTTCGAGTCACGCTGGGCAACACAGGCAAAGCTACGACTTTGCATGGGGTGAGCAAGAGTGAGCATAGGGGGCATACTTCGATCAGGTGGGCGAGTCGGTGTATTTCCAGTTGCCAGTGCTGGTGGAACTGCCTTGAACTCCGTTGCGTCCCCTGCGCCTGTTGCCCCGCGTATCCTGTTATATGGCACCGACTCTGGTCGTAAGGCGGACGCAACCAGGCAGAGCAACGAGGCATACTCAGCGATCAAGAACCACTTCGGATTTGAGCCCAGCCGTAACATAGCTGGCAAGGTGTGGGATTTTCGCGATCGCCTTCCAATCATCGAGACAGGTACTCCTGAGTATCGCGAAGGGCGCTC
>CAYTTD010000017.1:0-6398 GCA_964440595.1 uncultured Gaiellales bacterium | reverse complement strand
TTCATGCGTGAGGGGCTCGCCCCAGACGGTGGGATGTACTGGAACAATGCTCACACCTCCCGAAATACTGCGTCCAACGCTCCCACTATGCAATTTTTCCTACGCCTGCATGAGGTCACTGGAGACGGGCAGTACCTGAACGACGCCCAGAAGATTTCAGACTTCATTAACTTGCCTCCGATGCGACGCGAGAACGGTCTATATAACGATGCCATCGACAACAATGGCAAAGTGGAGCCTGCGATCTGGACTTACAATCAGGGGGCCATGATCGGAGCAAACCTGCAGATGGCAAAAGCTCTGGAAGGTCGCGATCCGGCTGCCGCTGCCAGGCACCGTGACATGGCAATGCAGACTGCCCGCACCTGCATGCAGGAATTTCCGCCAGAGCGTCTATTCTCTTTGTCTCCAGCGTTTAATGCAGTGTATCTACGCAACCTCCTTAAAGTGAACGAGATCAGTCCTGATCCTGCAACGGAGCAGTATGTGAATGACTACATTGGAATGTTGCGTGATCGCGCCTATGACCCGCAGACCGGGCTCTATGACAAGCCTGGGAGCGGATTGGGCTCATACAGCGGAGATGTGCCGGGGATCAATCTTATTGACCAGGCCGCGATCGCGCAGATACTTGCGCTACCCGGCATGACCCACGAACAGATCAGGGCGGCTGCGTAACCGTACCTCTGCTAATCGTTCTCATTTGCTTCGGGCTTGTTTATCACACCCGCAAAGATCACAGTCTCTTTTTCGGAGTCGTCAAGAATCAGCAGGAAGGGGCGATCAGCAACCAGCTGCTTTAGCTCTGGTTCTTCACGAGGGGCGGCTTTTGCGTCCATTGAAATTGACGTTGCAGCGGCTGCCTCGGTACCCTTTTCATCTACCTTCATGAACACAGCATGCTTGACCTTTGAAACCGACACATCAGCGGCAGCGGCTGCATTGCCTCGGTCGCTTACAAACAAGTTGTAGGTCTCAAGCGGCACTCCGAGTTGATCCAGTGAATCAGTTAAATCAAGCACTTGCTCAATCTTCATCTTGGGAATCGCAACCAGGATGGACTCTTTGTTCTGCTCGGTGGCATCTCTCCATTCTCGCCATCTTGCTGCATCAAACCAGGTTACTACTTCCTGGATTGAAGTGTCGCCCGTGGGAACTATCAAGTGCATTCCAAAGCGACCTGACTTCCCGTACTCAAGCCGCCCACCTGAAAAAGACGGACCGCCTTCTCCCTCGGCATGTTCGGCAAACGGAATCGTTTTTTCACCATGCATGAAGTCGATCTCCATCTCGCCGTCCGCGGCCTTGAAATCATCAACATATGTGGAGGTGTTTTCGAATGGCATGCTCCAATCCCCATCGAACGTCAGCGCGTTCACGAGTATGAGCACAGTCAATGGGGTGAAGTCTCCGGGCTGTACCAAATCCGTGATTCGTTTCTTTGTGTTGTCGCTGACCCATGTGTTGACTTTCTTGGCTGTTCCAACTGAGTCGTTGGGATCAAAAAAATCGGCGTCGGCAGAAAACCAATGCTTGAGACCTTCCTTGATTTCTTTGCCAACAGGAACATCTTTTCTTGTAAACAGTGTGTTCGCTATCGTTACCTCAGGCTCGCCGTCAACCACCTTGGTTAGGTCGCGTGTAAGCTCACGAGAGTAATCATTTGTGTCTTCGACACTTAGTCCCTGCATGCACATCGACAGTAGCAGCGGTTCCCACACGTCGTCGTCAGCGCCGTTTGCGAGCATGTTTACAGCAAGTTGGATGCTCAGAGGTGAAACCAGCTGGTTTTCACTTTCTTCCTTGTTGTCGCTCTTGTCTGCTACCCCTTGTTTCAGCAGCCTGAACGTGAATGCAGCACTGGCACCATAAGGGGGAGCTGCGTCGTTACAGCCGTCCGCCAGCTTGCTTTCATCTGTTGTCGCCTGCGAATCTCGAACCTCAATGTCAGGTGCGTTTGGTGACGTCTGGGCAGGTTGCTTCTTACCTGTTTTGCTGGTCGATTTTTTTTCACCAGTATTCGTTTCGCCGCACGCCGCTACCAACATTGCGGTAGCTGCCAACGTTGCAGCAACTGCGCACACCTTTTTTAACATTGAGAACCCCTTGGTCAGGAATTTCTGCCAATGCCATTTATCCATTGGGCGCTGAGTGGCCCCCAGTTTCCATCGAGATCCTGTGCCCGGACGTAAACCAGTCGACCGTCGCCAAGGCGCAGGCCATTGACATTCCTGATCGACCCTACAACATGCTCATCAACTGCATTGAATTCGCCATCGCTTGCCTCAAGCTTGATGCCGCTACCGTTCGGCGTTTCCGTGTCGATCACGAGCTCTGCGCCCTTGATTGCCTGCCCGCCACTCGTTGATTCCGTTGCCCTGAACGATACCTCGCCTGTACCAGGGTCAACAAACAGGTCAACAATGTCTGGTCCCATTACGCGCTCGAACGGCTTATCTGCAATCTTTGCTGCATGAAACAGAACCGGGATGTTTTCAGAAAGGGTCTGGGTGAACTCCTTGTCTGTCTGATGAAATGTTCCACCAGTCTCAACGGCCCACGAAGGTACGCCCAGCTTTCCATAGGCGAAGTCATCGGTCGTTCCTGTGGTCGGATAGAGGTCGACAGCCTGAATGGGTGAGTAGTGGTTGAAGGTTGAAAATTTCTCTGCAACAGCCTTGAGGCCCGCATGGTCGGGAGCCTTTGCCTTGGTGTCGCCCCAAGGATAAAGATTTAGCCGGGAATACGAGTGCCAGTCAATGAACACACCGGGCTTTCTCCGTGCAACAAATTCCTGAACGGCCTTTGTTTCAAACTCACTTGCAGCGGATGCTCCCCTGTAGGTGTCGCTGCGTGGGTTTGAGCTGGCCCCTGCACCGCCCCAGTGGTAGTCGAAGTTTCGGTTTACATCGGTGCCAGAACCATCAGGGCCTGATGCGTTCTTGCGCTTCATCAGATCGCCGTTCTTGGCTCCTGTGTATCCGCGCTCGATATAGGCGTGCCCATCCGGATTGACCATTGGTACCAGGTCTATCTCACGAGAATCAAGCAGGGCAGTGATTTCGGCATCGCGCCCGTATCCTTCGACAAGCTGCTTTGCAAACGTCATCAACATCTCTGGATTAGCAATCTCGCGTGCGTGAACACCAGCGATGCTAGTCATGATTGGCTTGGCAATTGCCCCGCCTGTTTTTCGGTTTGTGATAGTCAGAGCGAGAATGTCTCGATCGGCTTTGCCCTGGGTCTTCTCCCATGAATCTCCCAGGTCGTGAAGCTGAACGAGGTCTGGGTACTGCTCTGCGAGTTGCTTCATTGCATCACGAACCTGCTCATACGTGCGGAAGTACGAAGGCGCGGTACGCGAGCCAAGTGCGGGAGGGATCTTGCCATGCGAGTGCTCTGCAACGCGCCCCTGTCGTATCCTCTCGGAGATCACGTCGGGATCCAGGTATGTCGGTGGCGTAGTTTGCGCTTTTGGTGCCGCTGCACTTGGCTTCACGATTTTGGTTGCTGCAACCTGCATCTGTTGTCCTCCGTCTAAACGCTATTGGATGATTCAGTTTTCAGTTTGATCCGGTGGTGCCCGACAGCCATTGTGCAGTTGCGGGTCCCCAGTTGCCATTCTCGTTGCGAGCTCTCACATAAACGAGTTGATTGCGTTGGCTGTTGGCGGTGGGTGCGCTTTGTGGCACTGCACCAACTACGGTTTCGGTCCCGGAGTCAAAGGCCCCATCTGCCGCGGCCAATGGTGTTCCTGTACCAGGCTCGCTAAATGGATCAAGGACCCACTCGGCACCAGCTATCACCTGTTCACTGGCAGAGAATCCTGTCAGGTCATCGCTAACCGCTATTTGTGCGGTCAGTCGCCCAGCGTTAGGTGAAAGTCCAGGAATACCTACGCCTGCAGCGGAGACATTGACGTCAACGACCTCTGGTCCTTTGACTCTGTTGTAAGGGTCATCTGCGACTTTGGCTGCGTACGTCATCACTGGCGCGTTCTCAGCCCAAGACCTTCCGAACTCCGCGTCAGACTGATGAAACGTGTCACCGGTTTCCACCGTGAAAGCTGGGATTGAGAACTTTCCGTAAACCCAGTCCTTGCTTGTTCCGGTGGTCGGGTAGAGCTTTATCGATTGTTGCGGGGTGTAGTGGTTGTACGTTGAGAACTTTCGGGCTAGGGCGTCAAGGCCATCGAAGTGTGGTGCCTTGTCGCGCGTATCACCCCATGGGTACAGATTGAGTTTTGAAAAGCTGTGCCAGTCTATGAATATTCCCGGGCGCGTTGATTCGACATGTCGTTGCACTGCCTGGACCTCCGGCTCGCTTGCCGCTGACGGTCCGCGGTATGTGTCGCTCCCTGGATTTGAGCTTGCTCCAGGCCCTCCCCAGTGGAAGTCGTAGTTGCGGTTCAGGTCTGTACCCTTCGGAGTAGAAGTGTTCTTCCTATGCATTACGCTTCCAGAAGGCTGCTTTGTGTAGCCTCGTTCAATCGTTGCGTGGCCATCTGGATTCATTATTGGAACGAGATCAATGTTTCGGGTATCAAGCAGAGCAGTTGCTTCAGGATCAGTTCCATACCCCTCAAGCAGTTGTGTGGCAAAGCGCATCAACAGTTCGGGGTTGGCGATCTCTCGAGCATGTTCGCCTCCCAGAAACATTGCGGAGGGTTTGTTTGCCGTTACCTTGCGGTTGCCAAGCCTGAGTAGCAGAACATCGCGGTCGGCTTTGCCCTGGGTCTTCTCCCAAGAGTCTCCTATGTCTTGCAGCTCCACGAGATCCGGATAGCGTTCGGCAAGGTCCTTCATTGCGGCTGCTACCTGATCGTAAGACCTGAAGTACGACGGCGGTGCTGCATTTGGAGCCAGCGATGGCACGTGGCTTCCCTCGTGGTATTCGGCAATTCGACCTTGCTTGAGCCGCTCCTCAATTACGGCTGGATCAAGATAGGGAGGGAGAGGTGGCTGCGTCTGGTTGTTGGCTACGGGTGCATGCTTTGCAGAAAATACGCCAGTCACTGACATCCTTGTCTCTCCTTACGTACACGGGCTAAAGGGCCTCCTGCCCCCAACCTGCCTCGCAGATGCGCCTGCAAACCTTGGGGAGGCTTGCTGTCGCATTGCCTGCGGGGCAGGAACCCACATCACCGGGGTAGGTTATCGAATATGGATTCCGGGTGCGGCACCCAGTGATTCAGGGCGCTGAACAATCCCGGTAAGGACTGTTGAAATCGAATATACTTGCCTACATCAGCGGTTTCGAGAGTCGCATTTGCCTATGCCCAAAAAGTCAGGCGTGTGGAGTCCGTGATCGTCGACGTCTGAGGCAATGTTCATTCTCTGAACCGGGTCAGGGCCGGAAGGCAGCAGCCCTCAGGAGACCCTGGCATGTGCCGAGTTGGCGATCGCGGTCTCGACACGCTCGAGGCACTGCGCACTGCGCGCTTTGAATGGAGGGGTAAATGACTGCTTTGTACAGAACTTATAGGCCACAGACTTTTGAAGAGGTAATTGGTCAGGATTCTGCCGTTCGCACGCTGAGGAATGCAATCGATGGCGACAGGGTTGCGCACGCCTACCTTTTCACCGGCACGAAGGGAACCGGTAAAACGACTCTCGCTAAAATCCTTGCAAAGTCTCTCAACTGTGTTAATGGTCCAACCACCAAGCCCTGTTGCGAGTGCGAATCATGTGTCGCTATCGCCGACGGGCATTCGATGGACGTCATGGAGCTCGACGCAGCAAGCAACCGCGGCATCGATGCGATTCGCAGTCTGATTATCGACACAGTCGCCTTCCGGCCAACCCAGGGCACGCGTCGTGTGTATATCCTCGACGAGGCTCATCAGTTGACGAAGGATGCGTTCAACGCGCTTCTCAAGACGATTGAAGAGCCACCTGATCATGTTCTTTTTGTGTTCTGCACTACTGAAGCGCATCAGATGATGCCCACCGTTCGGGATCGATGCCAGAGAATAAGGCTTGCTCCTCCAGGAACAGAAACTCTTTTGACTGTTCTTTCAACGGTGGTTGAAAGGGAGGGGATAAAGACTGATGAGGCGGCGCTCAGAGCAATAACACGCTACTCACAGGGCAGCTTCAGAAATGCCTTAGGCACGCTCGAAATGCTGGCAACAGCCTACGACCGGAGTTTTTCTCATGATGATGTTTTGAGTCACCTTGGGGCGGTTAGCGAAGACCAACTGTTTGAGATCGTTGATTCAGTTGTAGGCGGCAGAGCGGGTGAAGTCTTACAAAGGCTTGATCAGCTCGCTGTACAAGGTACCGATATGGAGCAGCTCGCACGTGAGTTGGCAGAGCACCTGCGGCTGGTCTTGCTTGCAGGAAATGGCGTGGATGTTTCAGGCAGTGGGATCGCTGATACTGCGCGACTTGAATCCC
>CAYTTD010000016.1:0-11998 GCA_964440595.1 uncultured Gaiellales bacterium | reverse complement strand
AATGACGTAACGTTTGACGACGTTATGCAGTTCATTGACGTTGGTGATTCCGGTGATGAGTATGACTTTGGCGAGGTATCTGGAGACAGAGAGATAAGCGCCAGGATGGTGGATTGCCAAACCGAGATGGTAGGCGATGGTGTCGCCCAGGTCGCTCTTACGCACGTCATTGACATTCCCGTGTCACTTACCGCTGACCGTAGTTCAAGATGTGAGTCGGCGGCCAGCCACAAGCTGACGACCACCATGAGAATTGCGGGAGAAGTTCCTTGGATTGAGTGCCGAACCGTCTGGCAAAACGCCTCACGCGACCACAGGCTTCGGCTACGGGTAAGCCTTGGTGGCGTGGTCAGTGAGTCAATTGCGGACGGTCACTTCGCTGCGACGGTCAGGCCAGCGCGCCCTGCGAAGTCGGAGCATGAGTGGTCGCAGCAGCCAGTTGCATCGCAGTACATGGAGGGGTGTGTTACGACAGGTCCTATCGAGGGGCGAGAGGGCGGCATTGCAATCCTCTCAAGGGGCCTCCACGAGTATGAGGTCACTGAATCATGTAAGGCGATAGAGGTCACGATCCTGAGAAGCGTCGGATGGCTTTCTCGCGAGGGTATCGTCGGTCGCCCGCAACATGCCGGTCCCGCTCTCGAGACGCCCGGTGCACAGTGCATAGGTGATATGAGCGTTGAGTATGCAATCGCTCCATACTTCGGCTCTTGGGATAAGTGTGATGGGATCTTTGAGACTGCCCGCGTCTACGCGGCACCTCCCTGCATCGTTGAGCCTGTGAACCATGAGCTGACCCGCCATTCGGGTCACCAGGCCTGGGAGCGTGACATTCGTGCGCGTCATGGTTTGGTGCCAGCCTTTGATGACTCAGGCAGAGTTCGTGGTGATGATTCAAAGCGACTTGCTGATTTCAACTCCAGAGCCAGGACGCTCGTTGAAGGGCTGCCAATCAGCGCCTTCAAACCGGCTGACGATGACTCAGGTGATCTGATCTTGAGGGTGTTCAACCCTTACGCAACGCAGCGGAGTGTGAGGATTAGCCTCCCGGAACGATGGAGCGCTAATCAGGCCAGGATCGATGAGACTCCTGTAGCTGAATCCGAAGCAGGAGATGCCTCCTTTACGGGTGAGAGAGCCTTCGATATTTCCGGAGGCAAGGTGTTTACCTTACGTCTTGTATATCCAGAAAAACACTGAAATTACTTGCCAAATATTGCCTTTCGTGTTCTGCTGACGGTATGCGTCGTCGATTCGTAGTCATCTGTACAGCTGTGCTCATCTTCGCTGCGTTTTCAGCAGCTGGTGCGGCGATAGCTGCAACGATGGATGATGCCGTACCGTCGCCAGACAGCTCGGCAGGATCACTGCAGACGGTTGTTGCATCCGAAGGGATCACAGGCATCGCATTGCCAAGCGAACTTCCTGATCTTGTTGATGAGAAGGTTCGGTCAAGCGACTTCGTGTACTCCTTTGATCCGATGAGAAAGGCAACCTCAAGTCTGCCAAGACAGTCATCAAGAAGAGCCGCGCCCACATTGGCAGAGACGCCTTCTAACCAATCAGGGAGCCTTACTATCACCGCCCACGTTTTGCCGGCAAGAATCATTGTGGTTAATGAGAACGAAAAAGTCATTGCTGTGTCCGGCAACTCGGAAGATGCCGGAGCTGCTGATACGGTTTACATTGTGCGGCGGGGTAACCTGTCAGGTGAATCAATACGCCTGACTCAATCGGTCTGGACAGACGCCGGGAGTTTCATTGCAGAATTTAACGAAAGGCACCAATAAGCCGCAGAGGGGCGACGAGTCGATCGTAGAGTCCACGAGCGTGGAGGGGCTTCATGTATTCCGGCGAAATCTCCCTATGCGTCTTGAACCAGTGAATTGCTACATTGGTGAGTGCGCAGATGGCTCCTTGATTTTGATTGATACAGGCTTTGCGATGAACGCAGAAATTGAATGGCTCAACGCACTGGCATCAATCGGCTACTCCCTTGATGATGTTGGGAAAATTCTCGTAACGCATTTTCATCCGGATCACATTGGAGCGTTGGGTGTACTGTCGCGAGCTTCTGGAGCAGAGTTGCTTGCTTCACCAATGACCGTTGAGCAGACTCCAGGCGTGTGGGGACCATCAATGGCGAAATACCACGCGCGCATCATGGATCAATGTCGCGACCACGGATTGCCTGGCCAGGTTATTGCAGCGCTTGATCATGAGCCGGCAATGGCTGGAATTGGCGTTGACGTACCTGAAACCATCTCTGTGATAGATGATCTGGAAGTCATTGCTTTTGCGGGGATCAACTGGAAGATAATCTTGACGCCTGGTCATGCGGATGGCCACCTGTCGCTATTCGACGAGCACAGCGGTTCATTGATTTCTGGTGATCATCTGTTAGAGCGCATTACGCCTGCGGTAGGTGTTTTTCCGGACCACTCAACCAATCCACTGTCTCTCTACCTGGAGTCTTTGAGAAGGATTCAAACACTTGAAGTAGATTCTGTTCTTCCAGGGCACGGTGCCGAATTCACTGGCTCTAGTACTAGATGCACCCAGATAATTACTCACCATGAAGAGCGTCTTGAGGCATGTTTGAATGCGATTCGCGGTGTTAACCAGCGCTCAGGCTCCGGGAATCCGGATACCTGGTCGATTGCAGTGCAACTTTTTGGAACTCGACATGACGCTGCCAACAAGCGTTTTGCCTTGGCAGAAACTCATGCTCACCTTGCTTTGCTTGAGGTTCGCGGCGAGGTCGATCGCATCGATGACACGGGTAACAACGGCTTGGTTTGCTGGCATATCGCATGAGAGGCACTTGCCTGCGTCCCTCAGTTCGGGTAGCTTACAGGCATGGTCACCGGCATCATCATCTTCGTTCACGTGCTTTTGTCAATTCTGATGATCGTTCTGGTCCTTATGCATAATCCACGGGATTCAGGTCTCGGATCAGTTGGTGGTGTATCAGGTACTTCAGGTGGGCAGCACGTCATGGAGCGTAACCTGAACAGGATAACGGTCGTCGTTGCGGTGGCATATACGATGACCACATTCATGCTTCATCGCTTCTATTCCTGATGCGGATGTCTTTTTCAGATGATTGATAGTGGTATGTTTGGGGAACACGACTCGAAGTGCCGTATTAAGCAGGGGGATCCAACAATGATGAAAACATCGCGCTCAATTCTTGGCTCGCGCATAGCTGTCGGGTTTGCAGCATTGGTGGTGAGCGGTCTGATTGCCGCCGGGTGCGGAGGCGGTGGTAAGTCAACCAGCGTTGGAACAGAGCTGGCCAAGAAGCAGGAGTTTACGGTAAACGTCACTAGTGAGCCTGCTACTTTGGATCCATCGGCGATGGGTGACCTCGATTCATCAAACATCGCTGTGAACCTGTTCGCAGGTCTTTATCGCCTGGTTGGTGATGACAACGAGCTGAAGCCGTTTTTGGCAGATGGTATGCCAGAGATCACCGACGATGGTCTTACATACACAGTAAAACTTCGCAAAGACGCAAAGTGGAGCAACGGCGATCCGGTTACGGCCGAAGACGTTGTATTTGCCGTGAGGAGAGCCCTTGATCCTGAGATAGGCGCTTACTTTGCCACATTCATGTACGGCATAAAAGGTGCGTGTGAGTACAACACAAGTGGTCCACTGGGTGATGGTGAGAAGGAGGGCGATGACGAGGCACAGTGTGAAGGGTTCAAGACCGATCGCAAGCCAGAGTCAATTGGGGTATCAGCAGTTGATGATCACACCGTGAAGTTTGAGCTTGAAACTCAAGTTCCATGGTTTGATCAACTATTGGCAGTAAATACTTTCTGGCCGCTTCACGAAGAAACCATTGAGAAGCACGGTGAGAAGTGGACGGAGCCGGGCAATATCGTCACCAGTGGTCCGTTTCACATGACTGGATGGACTCATCGCAAGGAGATTACGCTCGAGCGCAGCAAAACTTTTTGGGGAAAGGACGACGTCAAGCTGACCAAGATCCGGATGGCAATGGTCAGTGATGCTCAGACGGCGGCACGTCAGTTTGAGGTTGGTAAACTGGATGCAGGCACGATTCGCAATATGGTTGCGGCTGCCGATGTAGACAAGTGGAAGACCCGTGATGAGTACGTCACGATTCCATCAACTTCCACCAACTACATCTATCTGAACACTCAAAACAAAGAGCTCTCAGATCCAAAGGTGAGGCAAGGCATTGCGCTCGCTGTAAATCGTAAAGAGATCGTCGAGCAGATCACCAAGCGGGGTGACACTCCACTCAGCACGATTGTCCCGACCACAATTCCGGGATTCGAAACCATCAAGCAGGAAAGCCAGGATTTCATCGGTGCTGACGAAGAGCCGGATGTTGACGAGGCCAAGGAGTTGTTGAAGCAGGGCGGCTGGAATGATGGCGACGAACTGAGCGTGTACTTCACCACTGAAGGCGGAAATTCGCAGGCGGTCGCCGAGCAGATCAAGAGCGACCTTGACAAGGTTGGCGTGACCTTGAAGCTCGTGCCACTTCCATCCGGAGACTCGCTTTATGCGCCGGGTGTTGGTACGTCACCAATTGAAGAGAAGGTAGACATGGTGCTACTGGGTTGGGCTGCAGATTACCTTGACGCCCAGGACTGGTACCAGCTCTGGACGTGTGACGCGATTGATCACGGGCTGAATCCTTCGATGTTCTGTAACGAGGAGTACGATGACATCTACGGCGAGGCGCTGAAAACAGTGGATCAGGATGCCCGTTTCGAGCTTTATCAGCAGCTTGAGGCGATGTTGACCGGTCCAGACGGTGAGATGCCCGCGGTACCACTGTACCAGCCGACTGACGATAACCTCGTTCAGAAGTGGGTCAAGGGCTATGACATTGGTCCGGCCGGAATCACCTACTTCGATACGATCAGTATTCTCGAACACTGATCTGGACAGCAAAAAGTGTGACATGGCAGCTGTTTGGGAATACCCTCTTCCAAGGGGGTAGTTCAAAGAGCCATGGCGGGGTTCATTTTCAGACGATTGCTCTGGTTGATTCCAGTGCTGCTGTTCACCACTTTTGCCACGTTCATGCTGGTAAAAGCGATGCCTGGCGATGAGATCGCCAATAACCCCAAGCTCTCAAAGACCGCTGTCAACAACCTGAAGAAGAGGTACGGGTACGACAAGCCCTGGTATGGCCAGTACGCTAATTTCGTTGGCGATGCCGTTAGAGGTGACTTTGGTGAGTCGGTTCGCTCAAACAGCCAAAGCGTGCGTGAACAGATTGTAAAGGCTGCGCCCATCAGCTTTGTGATTGGAGCAGCAGCATTTGTGTTGTCTGCAATCATTGGTGTCGCTTCCGGCGTATTTGGTGCACTGGTCTCTAGTGGCAACATTGGAAGCTCGCGGGGTGGCCGGCGGTTTGCTCGCATTCTTGATGCGAACTTCACGATCATTACGACTCTGGCATTTGCTATTCCATCGTTTGTGCTTGCCAAATACGCAGGCTACTGGTTCCCGGAAAGCGTTCAATTTCTCGAGCGAAGCTACGATCCTTTTGTTCTTGCAGCACCAGTCCTTGTGTTGGCTATTGCAATTGTGCCCTACCACTCTCGCATCGTACGAAGTTCCATGCTTGAGACACTTCAGCTGGAGTTTGTGGTGGCGGCCCGAAGTAAAGGGTTGCCTTGGCGCAAGACAATGATGCGGCACGTTGTGCGTAACAGCCTTATCCCTACGGTAACCAACGCAGGCCCCATGTTTGGCTTCGTTATCACTGGCTCCTTCGTGATTGAGTACGTGTTCAACATTGATGGATTGGCATGGCTCTTTACGGAGAGCGTCAAGCAGCCAATTGATACACGCATGGTGCTTGGTACAACAGTCTTTCTATCGGTGATCATCGTTGTGCTCAACATACTTGTGGACATTGTTGTTGGTTTTCTAGACCCAAGGATCACGCATGAATAGTGGTGGTACGGAAAACAACGACCGCGCCCGTGCTCGCGAAGAGCTCGAGGCGATTGTCGAGGAGTTGCGTTCGCTGCCGCCGTCTGCTGCAGCAAATGATGGTGGCGGGGTAGCGACTCAAGACACTCTTTTGAAAAATGCGGTTCGGCGGTTCATGAAGGATCGGTTGGCGCTTGCCTCACTTGCGGTTCTTGTGGTCTACGTCGTGTTGGCAATCGTTGTGCCAATCGTTGATAGCTCAGACATTATTCACCCTCAGCGCTCAACGGTAGGCATGCAGGGGCCGAGTGCAGAGTATCCTTTTGGTACCAACGATCAGGGAAAAGACATGTGGAAGCTCACCTGGCAGGGGGCCCGAGTTTCGCTGATGATCGGATTTACCGTTGCGCTTGTGATCCTCGTAGTTGGAGTGCTTTACGGTGCAATCTCCGGTTACGTTGGGGGGCGAACCGATCAGTACATGATGAGATTTCTGGATTCCCTGTACGGATTGCCTACAATCCCCTTCTCCATCATCTTCATAACTGCGGTCAGGCAGCACTTTGGAGAAAAAGCTTCACCTCTTTGGTACATGGTTCCAGCACTTGCCATTCTCTCCTGGTTTACGGCGGCGCGAATCATGCGCTCGCAAGTGCTCTCTCTCAGGGAATCTGAATATGTTGAGGCAGCAAGAACAATGGGGGCGGGTAGCAGCCGGGTCATAGGCCGACACCTGATTCCAAACACCATTGGTGTCATGATCGTTGCAATATTTCTTGAGGTACCTGGCGCAATAATGGGTGAGGCAACGGTGTCATTTCTTGGGCTTGGGGTGCAGTCTCCAAATACCAGTTGGGGTCAGCTCGCGCATGAAGGTGCACGGTACTTTGAGACCGCTGCATGGCTGACCTGGATTCCCGGTTTGATGATTGCAACAACCGTACTTGCAGCGATTTTGCTGGCAGACGGCCTTCGCGATGCCCTTGATCCAAGGACAGAGGGCGCAAAATGACGCGATTTTCGGCAATTCAGGTGCAACCAGCGTGAAAACTAACTCGATGAACAGACTGCGGATCAGATAACAGGGGAGAGCTTAGTAGATGGCATTGCTTGAAGTACGGGATTTGAAGGTTCAGTACGAGACACGTGCTGGTACCGTCAAGGCGGTCGACGGAGTAAGTTTTTGGGTAGACGAAGCCGAGACTTTAGGCATCGTCGGCGAATCAGGCTGTGGAAAGAGCCAGACTTCGCTCGGCATCATGCGGCTTATCAAATCGCCTGGTCGCGTTGCCGGAGGTCAAGTGATTTTTGACGGACGCGACGTAGCCCAGATCAGCGAAGAAGAAATGCAGCGAGTTCGCGGCGATCAGATAGCGATGATTTTTCAGGATCCCATGACTTCGTTGAACCCGGTTCTCAAGATCTCAACGCAGATCACTGAGTCGCTTATTCACCACAAAGGCATGACAATGCAGCAGGCGCGTGCCCGCGCACTTGAGCTTCTCGAGGCCGTGAAGATTCCTGCAGCTACAACCAGGCTTGATGATTACCCGCACCAGTTCTCAGGTGGCATGAGGCAACGCGTGATGATTGCCATCGCGCTTGCCTGTAATCCTCGCGTGCTGATCTGCGACGAGCCGACGACAGCTCTTGACGTAACGATCCAGGCACAGATTCTCGACCTTATCAATGAGCTGCAGAAGGACTTCGGTACAGCGGTAATCATGATCACTCACGACATGGGCGTGGTGGCTGAAGTTGCTGATCGGGTAGCGGTTATGTACGCCGGCCGCATCATTGAGCATGCGTCAACTGACGAGATATTTGACCATCCTCAGCATCCATACACCGAGGCTCTCCTTGGATCTCTCCCGTCGATGGACGAGGACGGGGATGAGGAGGAGCTCGAGTCGATTCCTGGTTTGCCCCCTGACTTGATCAATCCGCCAAATGGATGTCGATTCAACCCAAGGTGTAAATACCGAACGCAGATCTGTACTGAGAAGTTCCCTCCTCTGATTGCTCCGCTACCGGTTGACGAGCAACATGTGGCTGCTTGTTGGCATCCGGGAGTTGAGCGTGTTGAGTTTGGCCTCGTGCCGAAGAGGCTTGGAGGTATGGCATGAGTCAGAGGCAGAACAAGGTAGCACCAGATTATGGCCAGGCCCCAATCCTTTCGGTGCGTGATTTAACGAAGTACTTCCCCATCAAGAAGGGCGCACTTATTCAGAAGCACGTGGGCGACGTCAAGGCCGTTGACGGTGTCAGCTTCGACCTTTGGGCTGGCGAGACGCTTGGCATGGTGGGCGAGTCTGGTTGCGGCAAATCAACGACAGGTCGCGCGGTGCTGCAGCTTCACGAACCCACAAGCGGCTCCGTTGAGTTCATGGGGAGAAACATTGTAGGGCTGTCGTCGTCACAGATGAAGCCCATTCGCCGGGAGTTGCAGATTGTATTTCAGGATCCATACGCATCTCTGAATCCTCGCATGACAGTTGGCAACATCATCGCCGAGCCTCTTGTGATTCACGGTATGGGCAGTAAGGCGCAGCGCATGCAGCGTGTACGCGAGCTGCTAGACACGGTGGGGTTGAACCCAGCATTCACAAACCGTTATCCCCATGAGTTCTCTGGTGGCCAGCGTCAAAGAATCGGCATCGCACGTGCTTTGGCATTGAACCCCAAGCTCATAATCTGTGACGAGCCTGTCTCTGCACTCGACGTCTCTATTCAGGCGCAGGTGCTCAACCTGCTCGATGATCTGCAGCAGGAGCTTGGACTTGCATACCTCTTCATCGCACACGATCTCGCTGTGGTAAAGCACATCTCAGATCGCGTGGCTGTGATGTACCTGGGGCGAATTGTTGAGATTGCAGAGAGTGACATGCTCTATGAGAATCCTCAGCATCCGTACACTCAGGCGCTGCTCAGTTCAATCCCAGTGGCTGATCCAGAAGTTGCTCGCCGTAAGGATCGCATCGTGCTTTCGGGCGACGTGCCTAGCCCTGCCAACCCTCCGCCTGGTTGCCCGTTTCACACTCGTTGTTGGAAGGCGCAGTCAGTTTGTTCGCAGCAGCGTCCGCCGCTTGATCAGGTTGAGTCTGGTCATCAGGTTGCCTGCTTCTTTCCCGGGCCAGAAGGTGCACCTGGCACGATTACCCCGGCGAAGATTGTTGCTCAGATCAAGGCTGAGCGAGCGGCAAAGAAAGCTGGTGGGGTAGCTGGCACGGCGGTGGCACCACCACAGGTATCTACGCCGCCTCCTCCTCCGCAGAGTATTCCGCCGCAGCCTCCGAATCTTTCATAGACGGAATTATGCCGTCGTTGCCGTATGCGAGTATGTAAACCTCAACGGCCTCGGCGCGTCCCTTTACGTTAATCGCTCCGTGACGTTCGAGCGGACCAAGCTCCCAGTTACCCTCGAGCCTCATATAGGTGTCAGACGATACAAGTGCATCGCACCCAACCTGCCTCGTTGCACCTTCGATCCGAGCGCTTACATTTACGGTGTCTCCAATAGCAGTGAAGTCGAGCCTCTTCTCATGGCCAACGTTGCCAACAATCGCCGGGCCCGAATGAATGCCAATCCCGATCGCAAGCGTGTCGCTGCCTTCTGCAACTGCCTGCTCATTGAACAGGCGCATCTGATCAAGCATGATTCCTGCGGCAGCAACAGCGCGATCTGCGTGATCCGGTTGCGCGGCCGGTGCGCCCCAGAATGCCATAAGGCCGTCGCCGGTGTACTTGTCCAGAGTGCCGCCCGTCTGGAAGATCCCCTCGGTAATCATGCTCATCAGGCGATTCAGATGGGTGATGATCTCAGCCGGAGCAAGATTCTCTGACCATGTTGTGAATCCTCGGAGATCAACAAACATCACGGTTATGTCTCGCTCTTCGCCACCGAGTGTTACAGAGGCTTGATCGTCAGACAGCTGGTCGACGACGCTCTCAGGAACATAGCGGGAGAATGTATCGTGGAGAAAGGCACTCTTGGCTTTGTGTACCTGCTCGCTTTGAAGAACGCGCAGGCCACCCCACGTGCCCAGTTGGAAGACGATCATGGCAACGGTTGCTCTCATTGGATGGTCCATGAACGGGCCTACCACTGCGGTTGCAAGGATTGGAAGCGATACCTCAAAGCCGGTGACGTACATGCTCTCAGAGAAGTGTTCGCGCGCTGCGCCTCTCTCCTGGCTCTCAATAAATGCGAGTCCGAGTCCAACATACACAAATTGAAATGTGAGAACGGCAATTGCGCCGCTGATGATAAATCTCTCGTCAGAGCTGCCGAATGGAACCTGTTCGATGATCGCTGATGCCGCTCCCATTGACAATGCCAGCCAACCGATGTTGGAAAGCTCTCCGAGGATGGATGATTCTTCGAAGTCGGCTCGAACCAATTGCAATAGTCCTGCGATTAGCACTGCAGGCATGATGATCTCGGTTGGCAGGAACACTGCTCCGATGATCCAAGGTGCCAGATCTGGGCTCACGGTCATGCTTTCGCCGCGGAAGCTCAGGTTCAGGGTTAGTCGGTCACTGAGCGCCGCTACAACAGCAATGATGGCGGCAAGTACGAAGTGTTCTGTCTTTGCAGAGCCCCATGTAAGCATCATTAGTGCAGCCAGCGAGAAGCCTGCTATCCAGGCAATCTCGGTAATTGCTCTTAGGAGGTGGCGCAATTGTGGGCCTTCATCTGTGTGGCTGATTTCTGGGTTGTGCATCGGGCGCGTATTGACGAGAAAAAATTCGCGTGTGCGCGTATGCGTGTGAGTAATCGGAAAGTCAGGCGTGATTCTTTAACATTTTGCTAACAAATTCGCCGATTTGTTTCAAAATGCGCTCGAGTGGACTCGAACCACCACGGGCCCAACGGCCCACCAGGCCCTCAACCTGGCGCGTCTACCAATTCCGCCACGAGCGCTTGAGGTTAGGCAAGTATAACTGTGGGGGCGATTGAAGGTGAAACGATAGTGAACCCAATATCATTGCAAAATAAATAATTTGCTAAAGTTAATTTGCATTTCACCGATGTCATAGAGGTGTTTGCCCGCAATAAAACACCTCTTCTTGCCATGCTCACTGCGCTTTTGGCGGTCATCGCAGCGCTTGGTGGAATGGCCGTTGCAGAGCAAAGGCAAGGTAGTGACGCTGGTGCTCCAACACAGGATCACAATGATTCAGCAATTCGAGCTGTCAACCCTGATCCGGGAGTTTCTGCAGGCAGGGTTGATGCACCGCCGCGTGCGTCGCGGGTACCTGCCTCCAGCACCACAGAACGTACAACCCTGGTCTCAAGCAACGGTGATATTGCCTCCATCGACTCGCGTGCTGATGAAGCGCCTGCCTCATCTCGGCAAACGCTTGTGCGAATCAAGGTTGATACACCGATAAGGTCGAAGCCGGGAAGCGGTTCGGTAGTCGGAACAATG
Organism: uncultured Gaiellales bacterium; assembly: GCA_964440595.1. Classification (GTDB taxonomy): domain Bacteria; phylum Actinomycetota; class Thermoleophilia; order Gaiellales; family SKUG01; genus CAYTTD01. The sequence continues at coordinate 635 of CAYTTD010000016.1, read as the reverse complement.
CCGGCACATTCAAAGTATCTGGGGTCGCCGATGTTCGCCTGGGTCTCAGAGACGACTACGGACGGAAGATTTGGCAAGGTTACAGTCCCGTGGCAGTATCCGCAGGTCGCTGGGTGGATTCGCATGCCTGCTGACGGAGTGCGAACCAGCCCAATCGAGATACGGGCGTCCGTAAGCGAGAGGACGGTAAAGGTGCTTACAGACGGGAAGGTCACCGCGAGCTATCCGGCTACCGTTGGCGCCTCCGCATCACCAACTCCTCGGGGGAGGTACTTTGTCACCGATCTCACGCCGGTGCCAGCTTCACAGCCACAGTTTGGTACCTATGCCTTTGGTATATCCGCGATCCAGCCCAACCTTCCACCCGGGTGGACCGGTGGCAATCAGATGGCCATCCACGGTACCAATGACCCATCAAGCATAGGGCGGGCCGCCAGTGCCGGATGTCTGAGAGTCAGCGAAGAGGCGCTTGCCGAGCTGCGGCATGTGATTGTGAAGGGAACACCTGTTCACATTGCCGCCTGAAGATGTCATTTTCGAGAATATTCGTAGCAATTCCAAGGGTTGGTGCATTGATCGCTGGCCTTATCGATCCAGTGAATCTCGTTGGTTGAACCAGCGCGCTGCAATCAAAA
>CAYTTD010000015.1:0-12149 GCA_964440595.1 uncultured Gaiellales bacterium | reverse complement strand
AGCACTGAACACAGTGACCACATACGATACGATTCGTTGCCGGGCGTTCAATAATGGTCAAAGAAAAACGAAAAACTCTTCATCTCGTTCAGCTTACTGCTGTGTTGGCAAAGACCGAATTCAGGTTGCGCTACACCGGTTCGGTGCTTGGCTACGTCTGGGCACTCTGCAAACCCCTTATGGTTTTCACTGTTCTGTATCTGGTTTTCAGCAAGGCACTCAGGTTTGGTGAAGGCATCGAAAGATTCCCCCTGATGCTTCTGTTCAGCATCGTGCTCTGGTACTTCTTTGTCGAGGCCACCGGAAGCGCAGTGAGGGTGCTGGTGGCAAACGCCGATATTCTGCGAAAGGTCTCTTTCCCACACGTTGTGCTTCCTATTTCCACTGGCCTGATCTCGGTGATCAATCTAGGCCTGAACCTGCTTGTAATGCTGGGCATCTTCGTCGTCGTACAGGTACCGGTCACACTCAATTGGCTGTTTATTCCTCTACTTCTGATTGAGTTCTACATCTTTACCCTGGGCATCACTTTGGCTCTTGCCTCCCTGTATGTTCGCTTTCGCGATGTTGGCCAGATCTGGGAGGTTGTGTCGCAGACGCTGTTTTACGCGACCCCAATCATCTACCCATTGTCGATGGTGCCTGACGAATACCACGCAATAATTCTGGCGAGCCCGCTTGGCCAGATTATCCACATGTCGCGGGAGCTGATGCTTTCTTCAAATCCTGACCTCAGCGTTCTCGCAGGCCCCTTTATTGCGGTGCCTCTTTCCATTGCAGCAGTGACGTTTGGCATTGGCCTTCTGCTTTATCGCACGGTTGCACCAAGTGTTGTGGAGGATCTCTAGGCAATGGAGTCATCGTCAAACAAAACACCCGCCATCAGGGTGTCGAAGATAAACAAGTGCTTCAAGATTCCCCATGTGCCGTATCGCACGCTGAAGCAGAGGGTGCTTCACCCAACAATGCGCACGATCTACGAGGAACACCAGGCGCTACAGAACATTTCAGTCACGATTGAACGCGGCGAATTCTTTGGAATAGTCGGCAGAAATGGCAGCGGCAAGAGCACCTTGCTGAAGATCATCGCAGGCATCTACCGGGTCGATGAGGGCGAGGTAGATGTGAATGGTTCGCTCTCACCATTCATCGAGCTTGGCGTTGGCTTCAACCCTGAGCTGTCAGGGCGCGAGAACCTCTTTCTGAACGGCACCCTTCTGGGAATGACAAGAAAAGAGCTCGATGATCGCTACGACGAGATCGTCAAGTTCGCAGAGCTCGATGGCTTCATGGACGTAAAGCTGCGCAACTTCTCAAGCGGCATGGTGGTTCGCCTTGCATTCAGCATCGCGATTCAGGCAAACGCAGACATCATGCTGATAGACGAAGTGCTTGCAGTAGGCGACGTGAGATTTCAACGCAAGTGCTTTGACGTTTTCAAGGAGCACCGACGCTCCGGCCGCACTGTCGTTTTCGTATCCCATGACATGGATGCGGTTCAGAGATTCTGTGATCGCGCACTGCTGCTTGAGCAGGGTCGCCCAATCATGCTCGATCACCCACGAGCCGTTGCTCACGCATACAATCAGCTGAACGCAGGGCTACCTGGCGCCGCGGAAGGCGACTCATCAGCGCAGGAGGACGACGGAAGCCAGCTGCTCAAGTCAGCTCAGGCATGGGTTGAGTCTGCCGGGTCCCGAACGACAGAGGTGATGCAGGGCAGCGACGCATCGATCGTCATTGACATGGAGTTCGCTCGCGATGTCGTCGAGCCCGCTGCCGAGATCACGATTACAGGCAAGCAGGGTCAGACCGTGTTCTGCACTAGCACCGAGTGGCATGGCGGCGAGAGAATAGGCGAGAGGGCTGCTGGACAAAAGGCCAGGCTTACTGTTGAGGTTCCATCAATGATTCTTGCCGATGGTCACTACTGGATATCAGTATCGGTTGAAGACGGCGAACGCGGACCACACGAGATGCGCGACGTCAGCAACTTCGTTGTAAACGCCGATCACAGCTCAGGCGGCATCGTCGACCTTCCCCACACCCTTGACGTGGACACACGCCCTGTAAGGGTTGTAGAAGCCGGCACGGCTTGACGGCAGCAAATCGGGCCCCGGCCCTGCCTAGCGCACTGAAACAGTTCCTTTCTGCTTTACGACACACTGGTTGAGCAGTGTTGGATGCGGGGGATGGCGACATTCCTGTGAATGTCACCGGGGGTTACCTGAGATGATTGACATTGCACACTTTAATGCCGGGGTTAAGCGATTTTCTGATTCCGGAACCTCAATCGCCGGAAAGGCAATTGGGCTCGAGGATCGTCTTGCGAACATGACGACCGAACTCGAGAGCTTGATGCTCGAAGGCAGCGAAGCACTTGACTTCCTCAGCAGAAGACGCACGGCGATTGGGCAGGCTCAGTCTGCCCTTACCGATGACGCAGCGTTGCGCACAATCGACCTTCTCCCCCAAGAACTCCAACTGGCTGAAGGCGACACCCTTCCCGGCACCATCGCCGCGCTCAAGAGCGCAGAATTTAATGCGAAGCTAGATGAGGCACTTGCGGGCAAGGTTCTACTGGACCAAAGCGATAGCGCAACATTGATAGAACATCTTCGAAGCACGAATTCATATTGGAGCCAAGATCAACTTGGGAGCCAGGCCGAAAAAATTGAGCGCAGACTACGCAGTGGTGGACCAATCAATGCTCACGCTGCTGTGATGCTTGGGCAACCAATCGTGACCGCAAAAATCCCAACCGGCGCCACTAAACAGGGAGTCGAGTTTGCAACAAATCATGTGATGCCCGACGCGATCATCAGTCCGCCGCAAGGCTTTGCCACAGTACCCGACGCCACTCATGCCGCCACTGAGTACCTTAGCCAGAACCCTCTCTCGACGATCATTGGCATACAGGATGCTGACAACGCAATTCACCTGCTCACTGCCCCGACGAACACCAGCAAGCGAACCATTCAGAAAACCAGCATGTGGGGCAAGGCAAAGCCCAGTACCGAGCCCGTCGAGATTTCAGCAAATCACCCCAGTGTTAGCTTCGTGATAGACAGCGAAAACAGGATGTTCGCCTCACACATGAAGTCTAAGCTTGTAAAGGGCGACTGGCCTGCCGGACTAGCGCCACCAACGTCTCCTCAGGCTCTTGTTGACGAGGGGCTGGCTCAGACTCACGTACCGGCAGCAATCCGACTGGACTTTGAAATGAAAGCCACCGAAACACTTCATGACGAACTGGACGCCGGACTCGAAACGTTGATCTCCCAAACCGATAACGTGAGGAACGAGAGAGTCTTTATTAGATCGCTCGGTGATGTGCTTGACGCTCCAGGCACTGGCGCACCGGACACCTGGGCGCTCGAGCCCATTTTTCAGGAACGGAATCAGATGATGCTTTACACAAAAGACTTTGGAGCCATTACGCGTCCATTGCCTGAGCACACAACTGTAGAGGCCATACACAAGGCCAATGGCACTAGCCTTGGCGACCATAATTTGGCGGTAATTGTGATGCAAGACCGTAATGGCACGCCGCATCTGGCAGCGGTTGATTGGCCGTCAGATCGCTCGCTCGAAGGCCTCACACTGCATCCAGATGTGAGAGCAATTGTTTCTAACAACGGTGGAGTACACATCCGAACGGCCGATCGAACGGACAAGTTAAAGATGCTCGAAAGCGTCAACGATGAACGCCTCCTCAGCCGTCTAACGGATATCTTTCGGAAGTCGTTTCATGGGCGACCTGCACATAAAAATCCTGACTCGGCAAAGTTTCGGCCATATTCTTCGGACGAGGCTATTCACCTACTCCCCAACATAGAACCAGGCCAACTGGCACAGATGGTTGCGGAGCAGGCAAAACTACAACGACCGGGCTACGCCGTATTCATGGTGAAACTCCCCGGCGTAGAGCCGCATCGTTATGGTCTGGTTAGCCAAGTAGGAATAAGCAAATGGGGGCGCGATTACAACTGGGAGGAAAAAGTTAGTGACGTTGTCGTAGCAGCCATTGACAGGGACGGGATTGCCTGGCTTCGAAACAACATCAAGACGCGCTAGCGCCAGCGCGAACTTTCACTACCTGGCATTAGGTATCCGTCTTCGCCTCCGCACGCTAACGACCTGCGGCAATGTGATTATGGAACTCCCTGTGACCGCCAACGCCATCAGTACGCGCACCAGCCATGCCACTCCACGCTTGCGAGAAACATGAGGCTCTGCGGCGCGCGACCCGGTTTTGGGAAGCCACACATGCACAAACAGTGCCGCGTATGAACGCACTATGCCTGCGATGCCATAGTTCAGCCAGGCGACCCTGATTGGCGCCTTCATTGAGTGCCACGCCGAGGCGTAGCGTCGCGACCCCATGGTGCCCTCACCATGGTGCCAGGCAACCTCCGCCGACTCAACCAAAAGGAGGTCGCTGGCCTGAAGACGAACATAGAGATCTGTCTCTTCTCCGTACATTCGAAACCCCTCGTCAAGGCCACCAAACTCCATGAAGGTGGACAGCCGCATCGAAAACGCAGCTCCAGACAAGGTCGGCCCGTCGTGAACTTTGCCAACCGCTCGTATCGTCGCCGGGTAATCCTGTCGACTGCCGCTAGGCCCCTCAATTGTGAGCGAGCAAGCGCCCACAGAGCGATCAGAAATAACGTCGAGCGACTGGCTCCAGCCGGTTGGCGACATCAGCTTCGCGTCGTCATTCAGGAACAGGACAGCGTGATAGCTCAGATCAACATCGCCGCCTCTTCTCAACTGATCAGCAATATGTCGCGCCCCTTCGTTGCAGGCTGCAGCAAATCCTCCACTGTGCTTGCGTGGCACGACAACTACCCCGCTGGGCAATTGCATCTCATCAATGCCAGGCTGCGATGAATCACCGTCGACAACAACAACTATGTTTTCGGCGGGGGTACCCGTTTCGATGCATGAAGAAATGGCACCCCGCAAGTATTCGTTCGCAGCAACTGTCGGGATTACAACCCACCCGTTCATCTAGCTACTCCCCAGGCAGAAAGTAGAGCTTCTCCGCTGGCATCTATGCTCCATTTTTGTGCATGAACATGCGCCTCATCGACAATAGAGTTGCGAAGCTGTGAATCCTCAACCAGCGATTGCAATGCTGCAGCGAGAGCGCGTGAATCGTCAGGCGCAGCGACCAATCCCGTCTTCCTGTCACGCACAAGATCCTCAATTCCTCCAGTCGCTGCACTGACCACAGGCACACGGTTCATCATCGCTTCAAGGGCCGTCATGCAGAATCCTTCACCCGTCTTCGTGCATACAACCAGCAGGTCGATCATTTCGTAAAAACGTTCCACATCTTCAATGAACCCGACGGCACAAAATGGCACATTCAATTCCCGGGAAAGCACAAGCAAATCCTCCGCCACCCGGCGTTCACCGCGAAACGTTGTACCTGCAAAATAAACACTTATTCGACTTTTCAATTCGCTTGGCAGCTGCGCCACTGCGTTGAGAAGAAGCGCCTGCCCCTTGGTTTCACTGATGCGCGCAACCATGCCAACCGCAATTTGCTGTTCGGATGAATTTGCAGTTGGCAAATCGCCGAGATCTTCAAAGGCTTGGGCCCCCTTAAGCGCAGACCTCCCGGGCGAGTTTGTTGATTCACCTGAGCGCACATATCCGTTCGGCACCTTTACCACGATGGTACTCTTCGGAACTATGCCAGACGCAGCATCTGAGATCGGTGCTGCAACAAGACGCCTTCCCCGCATCAACGCACGCAAGGCTTTTCTGAAAACGCCTCCTTCGCGCGGACACTCACGCAATTGCCAGACGTGAGGCACGCGGGCAAGCCGGTGTGCAACAACCCCCGTCGTGATCGTAATGCTGTTCGTGTGCACCAACGTGATACCGCGACGACGAATGATCCTCGCCAAACGGTACCCCGAGACAACCATGTTCGCGACCAGTGCTGCGATGCCACCAAAGTTGGCGCTGCTGCGACGCAGCACTGCCAGCCTGGGCTCGATGAGAGTCTCGAATCCAGCTGCCTCATACGCGCTTACAGCTGGCCCGTCGAAGGGAAAAACAACACACGCTCGAACCGGCGCAGTCTTACCTGCGGCCTTGAGGGTGTTCAGAAGCGACCTGCAGGCGCCATACATCTCGGCGTCAGGCTGAAGTATTAAAGCGTAGTGGCTATGCGGATTATTCGGCTGCACTGCAGCGCCACCCTATAATCGACAGGTGATTCATGAGTAACACGCACGATAACAGCACCAACCACCGCAGCGGCGGCGCTGCAATGCCCGAGCCCGGGGATGACGCTAAAGCGCCTAGTGCAGAGAGCCTCGTTGCCGCCAGACGCACGATGGGCGGGCAGCGCGTGCGTCTGATCGAGCAGGTGGATCGCCCTGGTCGCATGCTGCTTGCCGCCCTGCTGATCTTTACTGCTCTCAACACCACTCTTTGGGCACTGGCTGTGCCTTCCGGAGAAGGTCGCAACGAGCAGAACCACATGAACGTTGTTAAGTGGATAGCAGGCAATGGCAACACTCCTGAGGTTGACGAGACTCCAGGCTTTGACGTGACGGCAGCGGCGTTAAGAGGCAAGCAGGTTGGAGTTCCGACCGTGGCAGCTGAACCTGGCCTTGCTCACTTCGTTGCCGGAGTGATTGTGGCACTGCCGCCTGATTCTCAGTGGATCGACTATCGACAGGCTCGGTTTGCTGGCGCTATCTGGGGCATGCTGACAGTGCTCCTTACATTCAGGTTTGTTAGACGATTTGCACCCGAAAACCGCCCGGTAGCCTACTCATCAGCAGGCTTGATTGCGATCTGGCCGCAGCTCACCTATATCAATGGCACGGTGAACCTTGACGGCCTGGCCGCGTTGGCGGGCGTCGGATTACTGGGAAGCCTCTGGGCCGCACACCGGGCAGATTGGACCGTAAAACACACGATCGGAGTTGGAATTTTCGGCGGGATGGTTTTGCTAAGTCCACAAAACGCCCACTTGCTGCTGCCTTTCGCACTCCTTTTTGTGCTCATCTCACCCGTCGCGGCAAGCCCCGCATTTCGAATTGGCCGCGCAATGTTTGCGACCTTCACGTCGGTGCTGGTAGCTCTCCCCTGGTATGTCGATGCCGCAATCAAGTATGGAAGCGACGTCTTCGCGCGCGATCGCATTGCTGACGCAATGACCCGAAGCGGCCTCGTAGCACCAGGCGCTAAGAATCTCGGGATTGATCTAGGCACGATGCTGAGTCCCGGCTCAACTTTTTCGAGCCGGTTGCTTGAGAGCTTCATTGGTCTCTTCGGCGCTCTCAACTTTCACATGCCTGGAATTTCTCTCGCAACCGTATTCGTCATTGGGGGTGTTGCATGCACAGGATTCATAACCCGCCTGATCGAGAAGCGAATCATGCGACGCCCATTCGTTGGCTGGCATCACTTGACGCTCACCTGCTTGACCTTCGCACCAATCATCGTGCTGGTGGCAGCTGCGTTCAGGCATGGATGGCTCTATGACTTTGAGATTCAGGGCAGCTACCTTATGCCAATTATTGCACCTGCCATCGTTGCGATTGCCTTTGGAATTTCATGGGCCGCAGGCACTTTGTGGCGCGGCGCCTTGTGGGGTGGTCTGGCGGTCGTTGCGCTGGGAATAATCAACGTCACGGCCCTGGAGTCGTCGATCATGCACCACTACAACTCAGGGTTCGCGGTATGGCTCAGGCACTGGCAGGCCGCAATCGTTTTCTGCTGGGCAACGTCTCTTGCGGTTCTGCTGTTTCATGGATTCCGCCTGGTGATTGCACAGATCCAGAGACCTGATGCCTGAGTCGCAGATAAGGACGCTAGCGCCGCACAAGCCTGCAGAGGCAACGATGATAGAGCCGCAGCAAGGCATCACTCCACCTGAGCGCAGCAGGTAGCTCAATCACGCTCTGGGAGAATTCAGGAGTCATTCGACTCACTATCGTATAGTCAGGCTCAACTCGCGCCGCAGATACCATGCGCCGACGTGCAGCAATGGATGGAATGCTGCGCATGAGATCGACATCGGCTTTTAGCTTTGATGGCAGCCACCCCTGCACAGCAGCAAGAGCATGTATCGCAATTTCAAATGCAACCAGCAGAGGAGTCAACAAAAACAGTGTGCGCGCCTCGAGTATCGTCCAGAGAACCCTGTGCCGGTTGCGTTCAAGCAGTCGCATCTTCAGGGGAGAACGGCTGAACTCGTACCTGTGAAGCGACACAGCCTCGGGCACGAAAACAACACTGAACCCTGCAAGCCAGGTACGGAGGCTGATCTCAGTGTCTTCAAGGTACGCAAACATTGCGTCATCGAATCCTCCGAGCGCCTCCCAAAGCCTCCTGGGCATCGCCATGGTCGCACCACTTGCGGAGAGAACATTCTTACGGCGGTTATGCATTTCGCAGCCATCGCCAAATCCCCCTGACCACGCTACCCCCGTTAGATGCATTGGATTGCCAGCCGAGTTAATCACCTCAGGGGTATCGGCAATCCTGACGCTTGCTGTGGCGATACCAATACTTCCGTCATCGTCAAGGGCATCGCGCAGCTCAGAGATGCATCCGGTCTCCACTATTGCGTCAGAGTTTACGAGCACCACAACCTGCCCTGCGGAAGCGGCCACGCCGGCGTTGCACCCACCAGCGAATCCCAGATTGGCGTTAGGCCTTACCAACTTAACCCCAGGCACCTCAACCGATAGCCGTTCGATCAAAGCCTGATCGGCGCAGCCATTGTCAACCAATACAATTTCGAGATCGCCAACATTGGTCGATGCGGCAATGGCGTTCAGACACTCTTCGAGATCCGGCTCATCGCCATAGGCGAGAACTACTACGCTTACGGATTCAAAACGCGAGCCTTCAATCAGAAGTCAACTCCGGCAAGCTGCAGCACGGTAAACAGGTATGCGACACCTGCAAACCCAACGCACAGGCGCACCCACCAGCGAGAACCGGTCACGATGCCCGCCGTCGCTGCCACGATAAACGGCAATAGCGCAAGGCCGTATCGCGCCGGAATAATTATCTGCTGGCTACCTAGCACATAGATCATGATTGCAGTGAGCGGACCACCAACCACCATAACGGTCAGGGTTGCCGCTGACATTGCCTGCATTGCCGAGTCGCCTACCTTGAACAGCACGCGACCGACCAGTGCACCAATCAGAAGCACGTTGAAGAACCAAACGGTCATCATCTCCCAAACGGCAGCCTGGAACTTGACCGGAACATGCGGTGCGTGAATGGGTGTCACGAACGCGGAAGCCTGCCTGATTGTGTGTCTGGCATCAAATCGATCAACAGTGAATCGTGCAGCCATCGGGTCTTTGATCACAGGGCCTGCCGGCTTGGGCAGAATCTGCTTAGACACTGTCGACCACGATACCCAGATGCCAATAGAGACAATGCCAGCAGCAATCAAGGCCAGCGCTACCTGCCTGTATCGAGGCTGACTTCCATCTTTATTCTCAGAGAGTACTTCGGTATCAGCAGTCTCTGAAGCAACCACCGCAGAAGAACTGCGCCCCTGGAACCACCTGATCCCGCAATAAAGAACCGCTACCATCACAGCAAGGAGGTTTGACGCCTTGAACAGCCCTGCGATAACGCTGACTGCCACAAGCCAGATCAGCGCCTTGCGACTCTGGGTGCGCTCCCAATGCAGCAAGGTGAAGAGCACTGCGGCACCAGAAACAAGGCTTGCAGCGTCAGGGTTGATGGTTGCAGAAGCATGTAACACGGTCGGTGTCACCGCAACGAGAATCACCCACACCGAGCGTTCGAGCATTCCCATTCCAAGCATTCCAAGCGCGAGAAACAAAAGCAGCGCTCCGCCGCCGAGCCAGAGAACTCCCGCGAGCCTGCCCCACTGCATAATGCCGGCACTGCTCAATGCCACAGTCTTGCCGACGCGAGCAACGACTCCCGTTACGACGTAGTAGAGAGGAAAGTTTGCGGCAGAGGTATTCACACCCCGCTCCTGAAACTGCTCAGGATCATAGACAGCGCCAGATTTGCATTCGGGCACAGCGATACCAGCATCAATGCCGCGGCAAGACTGCTCGCGCATGGCATCCTGCCCAACACGCTCACCACCAACAATGAACTTCCCCTGGCTAACCTTGTATAGATGGTCCACATGCTGCAGCTCATCAATGGGAGACATCGTTCGATAACTTCCAACATGCAGCGCAATAACCAGAATGATCGCAAGCTGAATCAGACCAAACACTTTGAATGTAGTGCGGGTTTGATCCGTCAACCCCTTCCACCAAACCTTGACACCACCATCGGTCTTGGCCGCTGCCTCAACTTCTTCCATCTCGCCCGTTTTGTCCTTATCAAGCACGTCGGTCATCTTGCGGTTACCACCCTAAATACGCAGTTTGTGGGATTCTGATCCGCCAATCATAGTAGAGTCAACGGAAATGGAACGACGATCAAGCGATCCTACGGCCGATGTTGCCCGGGATATTTACCCGAGTCAGGCTTCAGATTCACGCGATGAGGTCGTACGTGATCTGGCCAGAAGTGTTTGGCTGTCAGCGGTCAGGCTGGTCGTGGTAATCGGGGTCGGCGCAACTGCGACTGTCTACCTGTCAAGATCATTTTCACCAGCAGAGTGGGGAATCTGGTCTGCATGCTGGTCTGCGGCCACCGTCATCGTCGCAACTCTGGTCTACGGCCCTCGTGACCGCCTGGCTTCTGACATTAACGCCGGTGTGCGCACTATCGCGGACGCCCGCGCTACCGGCTTGCTGCTGTCACTCGTCGCAATGCTGATCTCAGGGTCGGCACTGCTGCTAATTAACCAGGCCGAAGCCTCTCGCTCGGTCTTGCTCGTTGCCGCAGGCGCAGCGTTCTGGACCACTCTCTTTCCGCTAAGGCTTACCGCTTTGGTAGATGCACTTGCAAACGTTCACCCCGGCAGAATAATGATCTTTGAAAGCTTTGATCAGGTAGCGATTCAGCTGGTCGCCGCAATTGCAGTATTTGTAGGAGGAGGCGTGGGATCCTTCTCTCTCGGCCTCGCTTCGTCGGCCACCGCCGCGCTGCTGCTTGCAATTTTGGTGGCGAATCCATTTGGCTCGGGCAGCAGCTCAATTTCGCACGCCGTAAGCGTTGCATCTGACGCCCGTCACTTGATGGCACAGACGGGATTCTTCACGCTACGCGAGGTTGGCACTGCCCCTTTGCTCTTTGTTTTTGCCGGCGCCACCGCTGCTGGCGTGATGGGGTTGGCAATAATGCTGGGAGCGTTTCTCACTCTCTCACTTGCCGCGGCATCACAGCCGGCATACGGCTCACTTACTCGACTGGCGCATGATCCGGAGCAGTCTCGAATGCTGACTATGGGCGTTGGCAGGATTGTTGGCACTGCTGCAGGTAGCGCAGCTCTGGTTCTATGGGTCACTGGCGGCAGCGTTATCCAGATGGTTTTCGGAAGCCAGTGGAACGAAGCAGTTCTCTCAATCTGCATGGTAGTTAGCGGCGCTGCTCTCTATGCCAGCTCGCTCCCCTCAATCAACGTACTTGTTTCGCGCAAGCAGGACAACGCAGCTCTCATGCAGGTACAAGGCCTCTCGTTCATCGTGGTGCTTGGTGGAGTAGCTGCTGCAGCAATTGCTGGTCAGGTCGAAGCAGCGGCAGGCGGGTACCTACTTGGACAGCTGCTTCTGCACATACTTGCCGCTCATCTGGCTCGCCGGGCTGTCGGCGCATCATCCCGCGAAACGACAATGCCCGTGTTGTCAGCAGTCATCATTGGTGCCACCGCTGCTGTGCTCGGTGGAGGATCACTTATCGCTGGCGCCGCGGCAATTGTCGTTTGGCTCGCAGCGCAACCAATGGCAAACAGGTCTTTTTACACAAGAATTGCTGGTGACCTCAGGCACCTAACGGGCCGCTCAACTGATCGCAGTGATGCGTGATTAAAATCGACTCTGGTGTTTGAGCAGACATTGTCTGCTCAAACACCCCACTCCAAACAGGCACCTAATTGATCGAGGCACAAATTCTGACCCATGAGCATTGTTCAGTGTTCTAGTGGTGGTGTGTGCCAGACGCAAGACTCTGATTCGCAGGGACGCGAATCAGCAGCGTAAAACCTGAGCATCAGG
>CAYTTD010000014.1:0-12300 GCA_964440595.1 uncultured Gaiellales bacterium | reverse complement strand
AACACTAGCGGCATTGGCATTGAGAATTGAAATAAGCCGCGCGGCACACTCACTAACGCTTTATCGTATTGACAGTGCCGTTGAAACCTTTCCTGTGGCAGTTGGATCAAGCCAATATCCAACGCCGGGTGGCGAATATACGATCGTCAACATGCAGCTGAATCCGACCTGGAATCCACCGGACTCAGATTGGGCAAAGAACGCTAAGCCGATTCCTCCCGGGCCAGACAACCCGCTTGGGACGCGGTGGATGGGGCTAAGTGTCCCAAATGTTGGTATTCATGGAACAAATAACCCTGCGTCGCTCGGCTATTCTGTGTCTCACGGTTGTATTCGCATGTCGATACCTGACGTTGAGCGTCTCTTTGAGATGGTTCAGGTTGGCACTCCGGTCGTAATTACCTAATTTGGAGTAAAGTCGATACCTGATTGCTACTTTGGTGCCGTATAATGACGACAGGGCTGAATTGGTCTTTGAATTAGGTACCCGATGGGAGGCGCAGAATGGGAAGCTTAGGAGTAGTCACGGATTCCGACTTTGACACCGTTGTAAAGCAGTCAGATGTTCCTGTTTTAGTTGATTTCTGGGCAGAGTGGTGTGGTCCTTGTCGCGCAATGAACCCCGTTCTCGAGCAGTATGCAGGCGAAAACGACGGCCGTGTTCGTGTTTTGAAGCTTAACGTCGACGAAAACCCCGGTAAGGCTGGCGAGTATCGCGTCATGACCATTCCAACAATGTTGCTGTTCGACAAAGGCGAGGTCGTTAAGCAGTTGGTTGGGACAATGCCTAAAACCAAGCTCGAAGAGTCGCTGGCTGAATGGGTCAATGCCACCGCTTGATCAACCGCCTGAGATATTGTGGATAGACTATTGTGAATCCACACAGGGTGCTTTGAATTCAATGCTTAAGCCTGGAGGCGCCCTGGCTATTTCGACCAATCGGCAACTGTCAGGCCGAGGTCGCGAAAATCGAAGATGGGTTTCACGCGGTTCGAGACCGATAGCACTTTCGTTTGGTCACGCTGTCGAGGTTTCCATTAACCATCTTCAGCTTTTGCCACAGGTGATTGGCGGCAACCTCGCAGAAGTCTGCTCCGAATATCTTCCGCAAGGCAAACAGGCTACTTTTGTTTCTCCAAACGATGTTGAGATTGATGGCCGAAAGATTGCTGGGGTTCTGATGGACACACGATCTTTGGGCGACCTGTGCGTCAGGTTAACGGTTGGGGTTGGGCTGAATCTTGACGGAGAAAAAGGAATGGTAGATGGCCGAAGGGTAACCTCGTTATGTGCTGAAGGGGCAGAGGTTCAGGCTTCCCAAAAGGAGTTTACAGCCATGTTGCTTGATCGGCTCTGGCCATTGCTGCCTACTATCAACTGACTAAAATTTCTTTGTAGTTCTTTGGTTTCCAGCAGCATCTTGCGCCAGTATTCGAGCGGGTCCGCGCCCAATGTTCACGCGGTGCCACCCTGCTTTCTCAACAACGCCTCGGCGGCTTTTCGCGCCAATGCGCCACCATCTGGCACTCTCATTGAAGTAGATCCTCGCGAATCGAGTTTTTCTCTTTCTCTTCTTTGTTTTCAATATCGGTGCAGACACGTCTACGACAAGGCTTTGCCGGGTGAATACGGTGTATCCAGCCCCACCTTGACGCCACTCCAGAACTAAACTTCTTGATCCCTTTCCGGTACCAACCAGTTCATCTGCAGAAATACTTACCGTTCGGCGGTCTCCAACTGCAGTTGTGGCGAGCTTTCTTGTTCGGTTACCTTTGATCGTCGTAATCAACGCCTTTGGCTCAATGGCACCACTCCTAAGCTTTACCGATACCTTGACTGAATCCTGCCGACCATCGCCGTTCGGGGAGAACACCACCCTGTCTCGAATCAGGCGCATAGATGTATCGACCCTGAATCTCACCGTGTCTGAGTCTGAGTTCGAACTGTCAACGGGATCCCTGGCTTTGGCTCGCAAGCTCCAGGGGCCGTCGGGCAGAACCAGTCCGTTGCCATCAACAGGCTCTACCTCCAGGTTGTTTTTTCCAGCATTCATTGGCACTTGCGAGATCGGCACCGCAACAACATCTCCAGTTGTGGGGTTCACTATCTCTATGTCCACCGTGGCAGATCGATCAAGGCTAACCGTGAACAACAGGCTCTCCATCGCCCCGTCGCCATTTGGCGTGACAACCGAGTGTATGGCCTTCCTTGATAAAGACACTCCAACTTCCCCAACGACCGACTCGCTTTCGATTAAGGTACCTTGTGCTGGGCTTGCCGTTCCCATCTGATTTGAAGCGTCGATAGTCCACCGTACGTCTTCGGGACTTTGCAGAAGCGGAGCCGACTGCCACTGCCCGACGAACGTCTCGCCAGTGGAAACCTGGCTGAACAGTTCTTCCCCGGTGCTGGCGCGTGAGATAGATAGTTTCCAATTCATGGAATTGTTGCCTCGCGCAGCGAATTTCGCCGTATAAGCACCTTGAGCATCTTGCACGATTGAAGGATCATCCAATGCAAACATCGGGCCAAACTCTCTCCAGGCCGCAGCCGACACATCTGGCAATTGTTCGTACGCCGCCGCGCCGGGACAGGCAGTTGAAAACAGATCTCTATGCCCAGACACTCGATCTACACCACTTATGCCATGCAGTTTTACCGTCCCGGTTGGATCATTGTGCTCGACACCGTGTCGCCAAGATACCAGTCTCTTGATCGCGGCCAAAGCCTCTGGCGTAGGTTGTGCGTTGGTGTGGGTTCCGATGTAAGCAATGCCTGACGTCTGGGAATTGTGCCCTGAGGTGTGTGCGCCGATTACCGATCGATCAACACCACCATAGCGGCCTTCCCAAACACCCCCAAATCGATCTACGAGGAAGTTGTATCCAATGTCATTCCAACGATTCCCTTTTACGTGATAGCGATAAATCGCGTTGATCACCGCAGGCACGTCGCCTTGCGAATAATCATTACTACTTACCGTATGGTGAATCACCGTTACCTCGACACCGCCTGCATACGACGGAGGAGCTCTTCTTATTGACTCATCCGCGGCCCAATCTGCTCGAGTGTTCATCCACTCCGGCGCTGACCCATCAAACGAGCGTGCATGTGCAGGCCCGGATTTCATCGTCGTAGCTGCAACACCCGCAATCGCAACAGCTCGCACTGTGCTCAGGTAGCCGTTTGCTCCTGACGCCCTGACTTCAACACCAACGATCTGGGATCCAATAATTGTTGTGCTGCTATTTCTGGTTCCGCCAACACGAGAATTCGATGCTCTGCCTTCCCTGGAGTCAATGTCAGGGCCATCCTCGATTGGCCCAAACTCAATGTCTTGCCATCGGCTCCACGTGCCACCAATATCTAGCGCCCGTGCCTGAAAGCCTTGATCCTCGACTCCGTGCCTGGTGGTAAACCCCACCACATTAGACACTTCTTTGAACTTTGCACGATAAGTTCCTTTTTTTGTTCTGACTAGTTCATAGCTAGAACTTGCCGCGAAAACCGGGCCTTCGAATACGGCCAACAAAATAGTTGAGACAACTACGAGGAGGATTGATCTAGCCAGGCGGCTCATGCATTACAGTATAGTGTGAGCTTCTGGATGTTGAGTTCTGTTCAGGTAGTTGACTCGAATTGATTGTTGAAGATCCAATAACAGGAGAAGTGCGCCTCATCACCCCGGGCAGGTCGAAGCGGCCCGGATCAACGGGCGTCACGGGAGCCAGGAAGCCATCTAATTGTCCATTTTGTCCGGGGGAAGAAGCTGCTACCCCGCCGGAAATCGCAAGGATTCCTGACTCCCCTGCATCGTGGCAGGCGAGGGTCTTTGACAACCTTTACCCGCTAGCATCAACCCACGAGGTTTTGGTGAATTGCGCCCGTCACGCCACCAGTGTCAGGCAGTTGTCAATTTCCGAGTTGCAATTCATGGTGTCGATGTGGCAAGCCAGATCGCTGGCTACTGACATATTGGACGACGAGTATGTGCACCTGTTCGTCAATGATGGATTGCAGGCCGGCGCCTCGCTCCCCCATTCCCATGCTCAATTGCTTCGGTTGCCAATGCTTCCCGGCAGCGAGGCCCTTTTTCGACGATGTATTTCTGCTTCGAATTGTTCTATATGCAGCCTCATTCATGGGCGCGACTATGGTGGTGGATCTCTGCACGGCTACAAATTCATGGAAGTCGAAGGCTTTGTCGGCTGTGTATCCCCAGCGCCGAGGCGGGCTGGCGCTGTGATCCTCGCTCCGGCAGAGCATCACACAGATTTTCCTGGATTTGACAGCGCGCTGTTGGCTGCAGCCCTGTTTCAGCTTTTTGCTGTCACTGAAGACCAGCCGATGAATTTGTGGGTTGTTCAGAACAGGTCATCGGAAGCTCATTGGTACATTGAAATGGTACCCAGAATCGGGCGCAGCGCGGGAGTAGAGCTTGGGCTAGGCTTGGATGTGTGCATCCAGGATCCCCTGGAGCACGTCAATCTACTGAAGCGTCAGGATCCTCCGGCCATTCAATAACTCCGTCGTCTTTGAATTGAACATGGTCCGGAAGGCGTCGGTTATACCAGGAAATCGCCATTTGCCAGGCAAGAATCGTTGTGGCGCCGACAGAAACGACAAAAACAAGTGCCTGAAATATCGAGCCGATTCCAAACGGTATCAACCGAATTACCCGGAACAGCGCCACTCCAGACACAGCCGCCAAGTAAGGATTCAATGATTCACTACCAGCGAGGCGGGCCACACGGTCCGCCCACACCATACCAACCGCTATGTATCCAAAAATTGCCGCACATACCAGGTAAATCGCGACCAACATCGCAACCGGTATACCGACCACGGTAACCACAAGTAACGACATCAGCAACCCGGAAAGCACCAGACACGCCAGACCCCATACAAATGATTTTCCGGGTTTCCTGGCGTGTTCAACCGCCACTTCGCTTGTAGTCCGGGGAATAGCGCCAACCAATATGAAGCTGACCAGAATCAGCGCCGCCGTTACCAAAAGCCATATGACCCAGGAAAACTCAACGAATGAACCGGCTGAGATCCTAAGTAGATCGCTTACGAACTTTGTCATTCACCTTCGGCTTCGCTTGTTGCGGCTTCGATTTCGAGCTCCTCTTGGCCAGACCCCTCAGGCGAGTCCTCTTTTACCTCGATAACTCGGGCCACGCTCGCTATCTCGTGGCCTTCGCGCAACTTCATGACGGTAACGCCTTGAGTGGACCGACCCATTCTGGAAACCTGGTCGACCGACTGTCGAGTTATTTGTCCCTCAGTCGTAATAATCAACACGCCCTGACCTTCTCTAACAGCCATTGCCGTGACCAGATCGCCGCGCGTCTCCATGCCCTTCATCGTGATTACGCCCTTTGTGCCGCGACCCTTACATGGGTACTCGGAAACTCGGGTTCTCTTTCCAAATCCACCGGTTGTCAGAACAAAGAGGTCAGTGTCATCTCTGGCAACGTCGATGGAGATAACCCGGTCGTCTTCACGCAGCGACATTCCGCGCACGCCAGATGCCGTCCTGCCCATAGGCCGCACCTTGTTTTCATGGAACCTTACCGCCTGGCCCTTCGCGGATACGAGCATCAGGTCGTCGTCTCCGCTTGTCAGCGTCACTCCGATCAACTCATCTTCGTCCCGAACCTTCAATGCAATGATTCCATCTGCCTTAAGCACCGTGTTATACGAGCCGAACTCAGTCTTCTTTACAACCCCGTTTTTTGTCGCCATTACCAGGTACTTGTTCTCGTCGTAGTTCCTGGTTCGGTAGACAGCTTTAACGGTCTCTCCTTCCCTCAACGGCAAAAGGTTGACTAGAGCGCGACCCTTTGACTGCCTGCTACCTTCGGGCAGCTCATAGACCTTTAAGCGATAGATCTTGCCTACGGAAGTTATGAACAGAAGATAGTCGTGCATCGAAGCGATGAACATATGTTCAACCCAGTCGCCCTCCTTCAGATCAAATCCAGTTACGCCGATCCCGCCGCGATTCTGTTGCCTGAAAACCGACAACGCCGTACGCTTCAGGTATCCCGACTTTGTTATCGTGATCGCCATTGGGTTATCGGCGATCATGTCCTCCAGGTCTATCTCGCCCTCGCTGGCGGTTATCAGCGTTCTTCTTTCGTCGCCGTATTTAACCCGTACTTCATGGAGCTCGTCCTTCATGATTCCAAACAGCAGGTGCTCGTCCCGAAGAACCTCCCTTAGGTACTCGATCCGCTTTACGAGCTCATCGTACTCCGCCTTTGTCTCGTCTACGCTCAGCTTCGTAAGGCGCGCAAGCCTCAAGTCGAGAATTGCCTGCGCCTGCTTGTCGCTGAGTGAAAACTCCGCCATGAGGTCGTTTCTGGCTGACTCTGTGTCATTACTCGCCCTGATCAACTCAATTATTCGATCAATGTTGCCCAGAGCCAGAAGGTAACCCTCAAGAATGTGGGCTCGATCCAGAGCCTTGTCAAGCTCGTGCTTGGTTCGGCGAGTAAGAACGTCTCTCTGGTGTTCGACGTAATGGAAGATAAGCTCTCTGAGATTAAGAAGCCTCGGAACTCCATCAACCAAGGCAATGTTGTTGACGCCGAATGTTGTTTGCATCTGGGTGTGTTTGTAAAGCTTTGTTAGCGCTACCTTGGGAATCGCATCTCTCTTCAACTCAATAACGATTCTCATCCCTCTGCGGTCTGATTCGTCTCGGAGGTCACTGATTTCGGGGATCACCTTGTCTCTGGCCAGCTCCGCAATTTTGATAATCAGTGAAGACTTATTAACCTGATAAGGGATTTCCGTGACGATAATTGCCGTCTTGCCGTGCTTTAGCTGTTCCATGTGAGCTTTCGCTCGAACAACAACTCTGCCTCGGCCAGTAAGATATGCATCACGGATTCCAGTCATGCCATAGATGGTCGCGCCGGTCGGAAAGTCTGGCCCCTTGATGAACTCCATGAGCTTCTCAACCTGTATGGATTGGTCATCAATGAACGCATTGATCGCGTCAACAACCTCGCCCAGGTTGTGTGGTGCCATGTTTGTAGCCATACCAACCGCAATGCCGCTTGAACCATTGACCAGCAAATTTGGAAATCTTGACGGCAACACCGTTGGCTCGCACGTTGACTCATCGTAGTTCGCTGTAAAGTCGCCGGTGTTCCTGTCGATCTCCCGCAACATCTCAGTCGCCAACCGCTCAAGACGACATTCTGTATAGCGCATGGCAGCCGCTGGATCACCGTCAACTGAGCCAAAGTTGCCCTGCCCATCAATAAGTGGGTACCGGATCGAGAAGTCCTGGGCCATTCGCACCAAGGTGTCGTAAATGGCGCTGTCACCATGTGGGTGATACTTACCCATGGTGTCACCGACAACCCTGGCTGACTTCTTGTACGGACGATTAGGCTGCATGCCAAGCTCGTGCATGGCGTACAGAACACGCCTGTGCACTGGCTTAAGGCCATCCCTGACATCAGGAAGCGCCCTGCCCACAATCACGCTCATGGCGTAATCGAGATATGAATTCTTCATCTCTTTCTCAAGATCGACCTGCTCAATGCGCCCTGCACCGAACGAATTGTCAAGTGTTGCCATTTCCCTAGCTCCCTGCTGTCAGTTCCGAATTCGTACTCAAGTCAACCTATGGTTTATGCGTCAATTCTTGCTTCCCTGGCGTGTTTCTCAATGAATTGCCTCCGCGGTTCAACTGCGTCTCCCATCAACATCGAGAAAATCTCGTCGGCCCTTTCGGCCTGCTCAATGCTTACCTGATGAAGCACTCGCTTCTCTGGATCCATCGTTGTTTCCCAGAGCTGCTCTGGATTCATTTCTCCGAGGCCCTTGAACCGCTGGAGCTTGACCCCCTCTTTTGTCAGCTCCATTATCGCCATACGAAGCTCGTCGTATGTGCCAGCGTTGATTGTGTTTTTTCCCATCGACACAGTAAATGGCGGGCGTCCACAAATGCCTTCGAGTTTCGATGTAGCCCTTTTTAATCCCTTAACAACCGGAGTTGAAAACACCTCCGATGTCAATTTCACTCGCTTGGAGTCAGCCGTGGTTTTGTCGATCGAACGAATTGTCAATTTATCTGCATCGCTCTGGTCCTCGATTATTTCCAGGTCATCGGGCTGATCATCTGACCCCTGGGCCTCTATCCACTTTCGAATGTCGTCAAGGGAGGCGAAGTCTTCGAAAAGAATGCGATGATTACGGATGAATTCGGAAAAAGACCTGCCCTGATCGGCCGCCAGGGTTGATGCCCACCCTGATGCTTCCTTCAGATCTCTCCGGAACCTCTGCCAACGATTTTCACTCCATGTGGTCTCTGTGCCACCGCTGTCAGTCACTGACACTCCGTCAATGTACTCCCTGATCAGGAAGTCTTCCAGCTCACTTTCTTTCTCCAAATACATCTCCTGGTTCCCATACTTCACCAGGTAAAGCGGCGGCGCAGCAATGTAAACGTAGCCCGCGTCTATCAACGCCTTTGCCTGTCGGAAAAGAAATGTCAGTATCAGAGTTCTGATGTGTGCACCGTCAACATCGGCGTCAGTCATCACAACAAGACGGTGGTATCGGGCGTCATCGATACTGAAATCGTCGCCAATGCCAGTTCCGATCGCTGTGATTATGGCTTGAATCTCCTGGTTCGAAAGAACTTTGTTAATTCGAGCTTTCTCGACGTTGATTATTTTCCCTCTCAGCGGCAGGATCGCCTGGAAATAGCGGTCACGCGCAGATTTTGCCGAACCGCCTGCGGAGTCGCCCTCAACAATAAAGAGCTCGTTCTGCGACGGGTCGTTGCTTGTGCAATCGGCGAGTTTCCCTGGCAGAGTTGAGTTCTCAAGCGCAGATTTTTTTCGCGTTAAGTCTCTTGCCTTCCTCGCTGCCTGTCGTGCTTGCGCAGCTTGAATAACCTTTAGACAAATCTGCTTTGCCTCTGCCGGGTTCTCCTCAAAAAACTCTGCCAGGCTCTGGTTGACTATGGTTTCGACAAGGCCTTTGATGTGGGGATTTCCCAGCTTATCCTTGGTCTGACCCTCGTACTGGGGTTCTGACAGCTTGACGGTTATCACTGCAGCCAGGCCCTCGCGGACATCGTCCCCTGTGAGGTTCTCATCCTTTTCTTTGAGAAAACCCTTTTCCCGCGCATAGGAGTTCACGGTGCGGCTCAGCGCTGCCCTGAACCCAGACAGGTGTGTGCCGCCTCCCTGTGTGTTTACGTTATTGGCGTACGTGAATATTGACTCCGAGTAGCTGGAATTCCACTGCATTGCAATCTCAACTTCGCCATCATCAGTGGCGCGTTGAATCGAAATAACCTTCTTGTGCAGGAATTCCTTGGTGTTGTTGATGTGCTTTACATAGTCAACCAGGCCGCCGTTAAACTGAAACGTCTCGCTGGCTCCCTCGCCCCTCTCGTCAACGGCAACGATCTTCAGGCCCTTAGTCAGAAACGCCGTTTCTCTAAGGCGGGTCATCAGGCCCTCCCAGGAGAACTCCAGGGTGTCAAACACCTCTGAATCCGGCTTGAAGCTTACCTTGGTTCCTGTCTCCTTCGTCGCCTCACCTTTGCTAAGCGGCCCTTGGGGCTCACCCCTAACGTAGCTTTGTGTCCACACAAACCCATCTCGCTTAATCTCAAGCTCCAGGGTTTCGCTCAGTGCGTTTACAACAGAGATGCCAACGCCATGCAGGCCGCCAGAACCCTTATAGCCCCCGCCCCCGAACTTTCCGCCGGCGTGAAGCACGGTAAGCACGACCTCGGCAGCGCTTTTCCCGTGCTCTTCCATCACGTCGACCGGAATACCTCTTCCGTCGTCGGTCATGGTGACCGAGTTGTCAGGGTGGATCGTAACGTTGATCTCCGTACAAACACCGGCCAGAGCCTCGTCGACCGAGTTGTCCAGAACCTCTTGCACAAGGTGATGTAGGCCCTTTTCTCCGGTCGATCCGATGTACATCCCCGGGCGCTTCCTCACGGCCTCGAGCCCTTCAAGAACCTGGATGTCTGCGCCGGTATACGTCTGCTCTGTCACGAAAGCCCCCAAAAAGAGTCTAGAACGGTTTAAGCGCGCGCGTGTATTAATGCCGCGCCTAGTGCAACAGTCTACATCACCGCTCGGCTTCGAGCCTGCTATTTATCTGAAAAGGTGGTCTTAACCTTGCGATCTGTCAGGCCCGCAAGTATCTGCCGGGCTTCGTACGCGCAAGTCGCATCAACACATTTGATAACGAGTCTACCCCTGCCGTCTATTGCCCTGATTTCGGTGTTTTTTCGCGTGGACGGCGGGGCTGTCCGCGCGAAGGAGCTTCTTAGTTTTTTTAGCTCGGCGTCAGCCTCGGTGTCTGCCGCTTCACGGCCCGCCATAAGCGCCTTCGCAATAGAGCCAAGGGACCTCAAGCCGAAATCTCTTTTCTGGACCTGGCCTCGAGATCAATTACTGCCGCAGATTCGTACTTTCTCCTGGCGGACTCTGCCAATGATGGTGTGGTGATTATCGTTTGCCGGCCGGTCTCTGCCACCGCCGCCATTAGCCTGCCGCGCCGCTTTTCGTCCAACTCTGCCAACGGATCGTCCAACAGTAATATTACGTCCTTCTTCTCTTTGATTCCTGGTAACTCGGACTCGGCCAGAACCCACGAAATCATAGCCATTCGCTGCTCTCCGTTTGATCCTGCCTCCCGCAGATCCTGGTCATTCAAACGAAAAACAATCTTGTCCAGGTGCGGCCCCGTGGCAGTAGTGCCCCGCCTCATGTCGATTTCGGAAATCCCGTCAGTGAGGCCATGCAAAGGAGTTGGGCACTCATCAATTTCGCATCGCAGTTCCCCGCCCCCAGAAAGCCGCTTGTAATAACTATTCAGGCCATCAGACAACTGAAGAAGGGTTTGATCTCGAGCCTTTCTCACCTGTTCACCAAAAAAAATCATCTGCTCGCCCCAGTTGTTCGCCTGGGACGAAACGGCGCCCGCGCCGACTGCCCTTGCGCGTCTAATCAGCTGGTTTCTTTGTTGTAGTGCGTGGTTGTACCTGCGAGCACTCTCTGCCGCTTCGGGCTGTGTGCCTTGCGAAACCTTGTCTATCATGCCTCTACGGCGGGCAGGGGCGCCTCTGATGTTTAGGGCCATGTCAGGGAGAAATATTGCTGTACGCGCCTCCGGATCTCCCTCCAAAACATTTCTTTGCATGTTTTGTCGTGACAATACCCCGACGATTTTAAACGAGTTGCCTGCCCCAGATTCTCCGTCGAGAATCAACCGGGATTGTTCTGCGTCGCTTTTCACGAGATCCGCGGTTCCGCTTGAGCTGCCGCGTATCCGCTTCCCCCCAATAAGCAGCTCTACGGCCTCAATTACGGTTGTTTTTCCCGAACCATTTGAGCCAACTATCAGGTTCACGCCCGAGCCGAACTCGAGTCTTTCGCTTGAGTATCTCCGGAAGTTCTCGAGCTGAAGACCCCTCAGCACGTCGCTTAGTTCACCTGCGGAAGCTTTACCGGCATGATCAGATAAAACCGGTTCTCTGTGCCGTCCGTGATTACCCCAGGACGCAGAGGGTTCGTCATCTTTATCTCCAGCACATCACCTTTCATGCTGAGAATACCGTCTTTCAGAAACTCCGCATTGAAGCCGATTTCGAGCGGCTCTCCGTCGTAATCGATCTCGATAGTCTCCTGGCCCGCACCTTCCTGCGTGGCCGCGGATACTTCCAGTTCGCCGGCTGCGAATTTTAGTCTCAGCGGGGAATTTCTTTGAGCGACTACGCTTTCGCGCTCGATGACATTAAGGAAATCTTTGCGATCAATCTTCGCCAGGTTCTCAAATGAATCCGGTACCAGCCTCTCATGATTTGGGAACTGTCCTTCAATACACCTGGCCGTTAGCCAGGTACCATCGACGCCGAACACGACCTGATTGCTGGTGATGCTCACTGCCGCAGCTGATGTGGTGGAGTTATCCATAATCTTGGCAACTTCGTCTACCGCCCTTGCTGGTATGACAGTCTCGACGCTTTCTGAAAAGCCGGTCTCCGTAACTGTTTCGCATACGCTAAGCCGATAACTGTCAGTTGCTACCATGGTTATCTTTTCTGGGGAAATCACCATCCGCACGCCTGTGAGAACCGGCCGCGATTCGTCTTGTCCCGCTGCCCTTTTTACTGCTTCCACCGTCTCTATGAACGCTGCAGCCGGCAATGAGGCGACTTCGGTGCGTGTCTCGGGCAAAGCCGGGAAATCATCTGGGTTGTGGGTGTTTATCTTGTACTCACCCCTTTTTGACTTCACG
>CAYTTD010000013.1:0-12355 GCA_964440595.1 uncultured Gaiellales bacterium | reverse complement strand
GAAAAAACATCCATGCGACAAATCTACACGACGCGGGTATGGTAACGCCAAGCGTGAGACACAACAAACATTCATTGGATCCATGGGAGTCGCGATACGCTCGTCGAACCCACGGCCTTAGATCATCGGTGATGCGCGACCTGATGGCAATCACGGCTCGCCCTGATGTGATCAGCCTGGCGGGCGGGCTACCTGACACGTCACTTCTTCCGCACGACGCCTTTCAGGAGATCTTCGATAGCGTGAACCGTGATTTTCTCGCGCGCGCCTTTCAGTATGGGCCGACCGAAGGCGTGCCTGAGATGCGCGAGACGGCCTGCGCGGTAATGAGCGCCCAAGGCATCACTATTTCCCCAGGCAACGTGATGATCACCACTGGCGGTCAGCAGGTACTCGATCTGTTTGCCCGCGCATTCATTGACCCGGGCGACATCGTCATTGCCGAGGGTCCAACGTACCCGGGTGCGATCCCCGTGTTCAGCTCGTGGCAGGTCGACCTGAGGCAGGTTCCGCTTGGCCCTGACGGCATCAACATCGAAGATCTCACCTGGCACATTGAATCTCTCGCCCAGCACGGCGAAAAGGCCAAGTACCTGTATGTGATTCCCACGTTTCATAATCCTGGCGGAACCACGATGCCGCTCGAAAGTCGCATTGCTCTGCTTGAACTTGCCTACCGCCACGATCTGTTGATACTTGAAGACGACCCTTACTCAATGCTTCGCTACGAAGGTACCCCGCTTCCGTCACTATTCGAGCTGGAGCGGTCGGATCCGAACTTGAACGACGAGCGAGTGGTGTATCTGGGCACGCTCTCAAAGATACTTGCCCCCGGTGTACGCATCGGCTGGGTGGCGGGCCCTGAACCAATCCTTGCTCGCCTCAACCTTGCCAAGCAGGCAGCTGACCTTTGCTCGCCAACGGTCTCGCAATTCGTGGCAATGCAATTCATTGGCGAGTTTGACTGGCAGGGGCACGTCAGTGGAGTTGCTGAGAATTATCGGCAGCGCCGCGACGCAATGCTTGCGGCAATCCCTGAGTTTTTTCCTGCGGGGTCAGAGTGGTCTGAGCCAAGCGGCGGACTTTTCCTTTGGGTAACTCTTCCTGAAGGCATCAATACGACCGACCTGCTGTCCATGGCACTTGAACGCAAAGTTGCATTCGTGCCAGGGGAAACTGCTTTTGTTGACGGTTCCGGCGTCAGATCAATGCGCCTGAATTTTTCTGGCGCAACAGCGGTGGAGATTACCGAAGGGATACGGCGGATTGGCGATGCGGCGTCGCAGATGCTTGAGCTGGCCGAGCAGATGGGAACGGCGTCTTTCAATGGAGGTGAAGCCCTGTGAAGGTGGTAGTCCTGTGCGGCGGATCTGGCTTTGAGCGCGGAGTTTCGCTGAGAAGCGGTCAGGTTGCGACTGAGTCGCTGCGGCGTCGCGGGATTGACGCGCGCATGGTTGACGTGGTTGAAGCTGATGATGAATCACTTGAGCTCGAACTCGCGGGCGAAGACGCAGTGATAGTTCTGGTTCATGGCCGCGGTGGCGAGGACGGCGCGCTGCATCGTCAGCTTGAGCGCATTGGCATTACGTGCGCGGGCTCAAGCGCCTCATCTCTTGCGCTGACGTTCGACAAGGCTGCTACCAAGAGTGTGCTGGCGCAGGCAGAGATCCCTACTGCCCCCTGGTACACATTTACTCGTGAGGATGCCAGGAATCCTGCCTCGCGAGCAGCGCTTATGAACCAGGCTGACGAGCTCGGGTGGCCGCTCTTTGTCAAGCCGGCGACAGGCGGAAGCGCACTTGGCGTGCGAATGGTTTACGCCCCTGAGGAGCTGCCACCAGCAATAGTTTCAGCACTCGCTCATGACGACGTGGTAATTATTGAGTCGCTGGTTCGCGGGCATGAGGTGTCAATCGGGGTGTGGGGACCACCCGATCAGCTTGAGTGCCTTCCAGTCGTTCGCATCCGCCCAAGGAATGCAGGATGGTTTGACCACGAGTCACGCTATGAGCATGGTGAGGTCGACTTCATCTGTCCTCCCGACGACCTCACAGAGAAAGAGATAGATGAATGTCGGCGAGTCGCCCTTGCTTCCTGCAACGCAACGGGCGTGTCAGGCCTGGCGCGCGTCGATCTGATAATGGATTCAGACTCAACACCTTACGTCCTCGAGATAAATGGCATACCTGGCATGACCCCCACGAGCATCATCCCGTTTGCGTGTAGAGCCGGCGGACTGGACGTTGCTGACGCATTCATGAAGCTGCTGCCACCTGGCGATCCGGGGCAATAGGCTGGTTAGTACGTAGTTTCAACGTAGGCAACCCTGCGCTGCAATGCGGATACAAACGTCTGCCGGATGCAATAATGTTGCATCACGGGAGGAAATCCGTCACCAAGCACAAAGGGGTCAGACGATGAAGACAGTTGAAGAGATTAACAACCTGATAAATCCGGTTGGAAGGTTTACAGGTAGCCAGGAGCCAGCCCTCGGAGCAGTTGTCGCGGCTCGAACTGAGATTGAGCGAGCGCTTGAGTACATTGGTCGTCACCGACCACGGTCCATCACCGGCGGCACTGACCCGAACCTGAGGCAGGCAGTGATAGAGCGATCCCGCGAGGCGGCTCGCCACCTTGGCGATGCCCTCTCACTCGATGCACCTGCTGATGCTGTGGAGGAAACTCGCCACGCACTTGAGGAGTTGCAGCTTGTGATCAAAGGCATGACCACGCCGGGTGCTGCACAAACTCCGCTTGATCCTTATCCGTTCGAGCAGACGGTCGCCCGCCTGAAAGACATTGAGCATCAGCTCGAAAGCCGAGGATTTGTTGGCTTCGGCTGAATAAACCAGGTCAACATAAAGTTATTGGTGGGAAGCTCGGGGCGCAAGGGAATGCGCCCCGAGTGCTTTTGTGCACGCAATCCGACACTCAACCGACGGTAAGGCGGCCGAAAATTGGCCTTCGAGTAGTGTTTCACAACCTGCTGAGCGGGCATAACCAAGACACCGGGCGTCAGCACAACCGGACACATTGATACAGCGGAGTCATCTGAACAAAACGGCTTCAACCCAAGCCCCCAGATGTAACCCTGTCTCGAACGCACCCGCACCACAGCACACACACCACCCGCTGTCTGGCACCTGACGCCCGGTTTTTCAACCTGTAATGCCCTGCCAAAGCCGCCCGGAGGTGAATGTGTCGTGAAGATACTCGTGTTCTTCAAGTCGTCAAAATGTGGATATTCCCGAAGGATGGACAGCCTTGTGGATCACTTCATCCGCACGCATCGTGACTACCTCAAGCTTGCAAAGGTTGATATTGATGAACGCCCCGACCTCGCACGAAAGTTCAACGTGGACGACGCCCCCACCCGTCTGCTACTCGACAATCTCACGGAGTCAGTTCGCTTGACCGGCAAGCAGACCCTTCCACAGATCAAAGGGGTTATTGAGCCCCTGCTGATCGACGAGATGGCTGTCACCGAAGCACCTCAGCAGACTCTGGCAACTGCCTACTAATGCGCCCCAATGCTCCCGGGATTAATACCCCGAGCAGTTGTCAGAAGATCTGCCGTTAGAGGCTTGATCGGTTACTCGCTCTCCACCAGCGGCTGCTGATCAAGCCAGGCAGGAAGGTACAGGCCTCCCGCTTACCGCATGGTTCACGGGAGGCCTGTGAAATTCAGTTATCCAGTTAGCTAACGCGAATGGACTCAATAGCCGTCGCGTGGCCAGTCGACACATCCACCGACGCAATTGCCCCCTCAAGCTGCACGCCGGTCTTTGCCGTAACAAACTTCTCACCAATGCCTGTCATCAGGCGACGCAGGACTATCTCCTTCTTTACGCCAATCACCGAATCATGTGGGCCGGTCATGCCAAGATCAGTTATGTAGGCAGTGCCGCCCGGAAGAACCCGTGCATCACTCGTCTGCACGTGGGTATGTGTGCCAACCACAACGCTCGCAGCGCCATCCAGCAGGTGCCCCAACGCGACCTTTTCAGACGTTGCCTCAGCGTGCATGTCGACCACCACTACCTGGTTTTCCCGTCGAAGTTCAGCAACGAGATCCTCTGACACGTCAAACGCACTCATTCCCGTGCCCAGGAAGAGAGACCCCATGATGTTTATCACGCCAACACCCACCCCCTGGTGCGCACCGCGAGCGACCTTGACGCTGGTGAGGCCCCGACCAGGCGCCTTGGCGGGCAGGTTGTAAGGGCGAATGATCCTGCTATCGCTGCCGAGCATCCGGAAGATGTCGCGCTGGCGAAGGGCATGATTACCCAGCGTAATGCAATCAACACCAACCTTGAACAGACGCTCGGCGATGTCTTCGGTGATGCCAAAACCCTTGGCGGCGTTCTCACCGTTGCAAACCACGAGATCGATCGAATGTTCGTCTATCAATCCTGGCAGTAGCCTCACAACGATAGACACGCCAGAGTCACCACACACATCGCCGATTAAGAGGATCTTCAGGTCGTCAGGCATCAGCCAAGACCGCCACCGGTTGATCCGACGTGTCGAATGTACACGTCGATGCCGCTGCCGGAATCATGGGTGAACTTCGAAAGTGGCGACTTCGTGCCGTCTGGCGCCTCGCTCACCTGCCCAATCATCGTTGCCCCCTCGGTCACTCCGCTTCCAACGCTTAGATCTGTTCCAATGCTTACGCCGCGCACCATAACCAACGTCTCAATGTCGCCGAGCGGCTGAATGCTTATGAACTGTCCGCGAACTTCACCATTTAGAACATCATCGGTTATCGCGGTAATGGTGCCTGTAACCGGCGACCAAACCTCAGCGTTCGGCATGGCTCCTATGATCACCGCGTTTGGCTCACCACGATCAAGCTCCCAATACCTCAGAGGCGCTGCCTGTTCACTGGCAAAAAACTTCCTGGTGAACCGCTCATAGAACCTGATATTCGCTCGAGTCCCCTGGGGCTTGAGCGCAACAAGCTGGTTGTCTGGCCGGTGATAGAACCCAATGCCGGTAGAAGATTGCTCTGACACGGGCATCTGCAACCTCAGCGGCTTTGCATCCTGAGACTCTGCGGAGACCGCCATCGCACGTACCTCAGGCGGGCCGGCCGGCAAGCCCACAGGACGATCCGGGGCCGGCGTCCGCCGCGAATCAGAAATCCCCTCAATTACGCCTTTTACAGCCAGGAATCCGGCGCCACCGGCTGCTACCAGCAATAGTGCAACAATCGTTGCCACGCGGATCCGCTGTCTCCTTCGATCAAATTCCGACAACGAAGGACCAAAGGAGATCAATGGAGAACGCACTGGGCGAAACGCAGGCATACCTCCTGGTATTCGCATGCCGCTCTGGCTGGTTTTTTTCCTGCGCGATTTCTGCATCGAAGGTTGATCTTACCGGGGATGGGCGCCTGAACCAGCATGTAATCCTGCTTCGAGTTGCGCCGTAGGCCACACTCGTGGCCTGAAACGCCGGGCGAACACGATAGCATCAGGGCGAAATGAAGGAACCACCGAAGGAAGAGCACCAGTCGCAAGATGATGGTGGCGACGGCAATGAGTCAAGCGTCAAGGTACCTCCGTGGGTACAGCTGGTCGGCCTGCCCATGGCGTTGGTGTTTGGTTGGGTATTTGTAAGCTCCGCCAGCCACGCAGTAACTATGTTTCTGGTGGCCACGATTATTTCTCTAATACTGAATCCAATTGTTCGTACCATGACTGTGTCCGGAGTTCCACGTCCTGTTGCCGTGTTTTCCGTCTTCTCGGTTTTCTGCCTGATCATGACGATAGTCGTGATTGTCTCGGTCAACGTTGTCGTCGAGCAGTCTGCCAAAGTGAACCGCAACCTCGACAACTATGTGAAACAGGTGCAGAAGAAGGTCGATGATACGCAGGATTTCCTTGATGATCGTGGCGTAGAGGTTAACCTGCGCGAGCAGGGAATGGACTTCGTTGCGCAGATCGAGGAGCGTGGCACCGAGTTGAGTGGAGAGGCGCTCACGTTTGGCCGCGAGTTCGTTGCAGTAATCGCGGAGGCGGCATTCAATCTGGTGCTGACCGTCGTCATCACTGTTTACATGCTGCTGGATGCACCACGAATCGGGCGGTTCATTAGCTCGATGTTTCCAAAACGCACCAACGTTGAAGGTCTGTTTAAGGGGCTGGAGCGTTCACTGCTGCGCTACGTCTGGGGTCAGACCCTGGCCTCTGTAGTCATGGGCGTAAGCGCGGCAATCGGACTTTGGATAATCGGAGTCACGGGAATCTGGCCACCGGCAGCACAACTGGCGCCCATCTTTGGTCTGATAGTTGCCATTACCGAGTTTGCTCCGTCGATTGGTCCAGTACTCGGATCAATTCCACCAATTGTTGCGGCAATGTTCGATGGCCTTATCCCAGCGCTGGTTGTGTTGGTGTTTTTCCTCGCTTTGCACCAGATTGAGGGCCACATTGTAATCCCATTGTTTATGGGAGCCGCCATCGCAGTTCACCCACTGATTGTAATCTTCGGGATCCTCGCAGGCGCTCAAATCATGGGCATTGGCGGAATCCTTCTTGCGCTGCCTCTGCTGGCGATCCTCCGTGAAATAACCATGTGGATCATTCAGCGTGTCAGGCTCGGCGAGTGGCCGGATGGCACAGCATCACTAGTACCAGCTCCAGTCACGGTTGCTGTGGGCGCCGGGGCTACTGAAAGCCTTCCGATCAACAATCAGTTGGAAGACGTCAACGCAGACGAGGGTATTGAAAATCAGCGTCCTCTCGACACACATCTTGCAAAGCTGGCTACGTGGAAGAAAAGGATCAATCTTAAGAAAAGGAATAATCGAAAACGACCACCTGACAAGGACCAGTGACGTGACTCAGGTACTCAGGGTCGATGAGATTGACAAGAGCTTTGGCCACTCAAAAAATGTGTTGCGTGGTCTGAACATGACTTTGGATGCTGGCGAGGTTGTCGCGCTTCTCGGGCCTAACGGATCTGGAAAAACAACGCTGTTTTCGATCATCGTTGGGGCGACACAGGCTGATCAGGGCACGGTCGATATGAAGGGCGCCACCTGCGGCTACGTGCCACAAAAGGGCGGCGTTTATTCAAGGCTTACAGTGCGTGAGAACATCGAACTGTTTTCAAGGCTGTTCAAGGTGCCTGGTGACACTCGAGCCAACGCTCGCAAGATAGCGGAAGAGGCCGGCTTGATGCCGTGGTTCAACCACCTTGCCTCGGAGCTTTCCGGTGGGCTTCGTCAACGACTCAACATCTCAATCGGCTTGCTGGGCACCCCCCAGATTCTTATCCTTGACGAGCCAACCACCGGGCTTGATCTGCTGCACAGACATGACATGTGGGTCGTCCTCAAGCAGCATGCTGCAAACGGCAAGACCGTTCTTTACTCAACACACAGCATCGAAGACGCACAGTACGCTGATCGAATTTGCGTGCTTGTTGATGGCAAAATCTGCTGGACCGGTCGTCTAAATGATCTACCCGGTGCTGGCTCGGGAACAGACGCAGAGATATCGTCGGCTCTGAGAGAAATGTGGCAGGTGAAAGCCTGATGCGTGCTGCACTGCTTCTTGCGATAAAAGACGCCCGAACAATCGTTCGAACTCGAACACTGTTCGTGATCCTGGTTGCCTATCCAATCATGATGGCTGCTCTGATCGGTGCCCTGCTTCTGGCTAGTTCAGGGAAGCCAAGAATTGCAATAGTCAACAAAGACAAGACCGGCAAGGTTCTGAAAATCGGGGGCTCGCGCTTTGGCATCGACGAGTACCGCAGGCAGGCAGCCACCGCAGGCGTCGACCTCGTTGACATGGACGAGAAGGAAGCAATGCGATCGTTGGACGAGGGGCAGGTTTCTGGCGTCCTTGTAATTCCTGCGGGCTTCATGGCAAAGCTTCGCACGCAGTTGGCACCATCAAAGATTGAATTCCATACGGGAGAAAGTGCACTTGGCGACGCTGTAACCCAGCGGGTCCGAGGAGTTGTCTACCGCATTAACCTGAAGATCTCCAGAGCATTGGTCAAATCCAACGCCGAGTACCTGCGCACGCTTGTCACTGGTGGCGACGTGGTAGTGATGGGGCGAGACTATTCACTGCTCGGGCTCGACCCGGCAAGCCAGATGCTCGAGCAGGTTCGCGAAGAAACTTCAGACGAAGACGCTGCGGACGACATTCAGGAGGTAATAGATTTTGCTGCCGATGCGGGCACCGCTCTCGAGCTTGCAGATAATGCTCTTGAGGCTACTGCGGCACCAGTTCGGCTCGAACATGTTCGTACTGATGGTAAGTCACCACGCCTTACAGCACGCGCGATGAGCTTCGCGCTTGCAGTTTCACTTGCATTCATTGCCACTGTCCTGGCAGCCGCGTCCGTTGCGGCTGAAGGAGACGAACGGGTCCTCGGACGACTCCTGCACAGCTCAATAACCAGCGGCCAGGTACTTGTGTCAAAGCTGATAGTTGGCGCAGCCTTGTCATCGATATTCTGCTTTGGTCTCTTTGCTGTGTTTGCCGTACTGGCACCACAGGCCTGGACCCGCCTCCCACTGCTTCTCCTGATGGCGATACTTTCAGCCGCGGCATTCTCATCCCTTGGTGCACTCATCGCAGGCATTGCCCGCGACGCGCGCACCGCCACGCTTGGCGCGATCCTGATCGTTTTGCCTATGGTGCCACTCGGCATGCTTCCTTCGGATGGCGGTTTCTCGTTTGCTGCTTCATGGTTCTTACCTTTTGAGGCGTCTCAATCGGTCTTCAATATTGCGTTGTTCGATCTAAAGACTTCCAAGAGCCTCATGACTCCGGTTCTTACCCTGATAGCAATGACCCTTGGGTACGGACTCGTCGCCTCCCGGTTGATCCGCCGCCTATAACCCCGCTACCAACATTCGTTCAGGCGCGGCGGAGACAAAAAAGCCGTAAACTTCGTTCATGCAATTTCCACAGACCAGAATGAGACGACTGAGGCGCACCAGTTCGATCCGCAACATGCTGCGCGAAAATCGACTTCACCCGTCATCATTCATACTTCCTATCTTTGTCACCCACGGATCAAAAACTTCCGAGCCCATTGACGCATTACCGGGTCACTCGCGGTTGTCGGTTGATCTTGCCGCCGATCTTGCAGCGGAGGCGGAGGCGCTTGGTGTTGGTGGAGTGCTTCTGTTTGGCATCCCCGCTGACAAGGATGAGACTGGCTCAGAAGCATCAGACCCGGAAGGAGTTGTACAGCTAACCATCCAGGCAATTCGGGCTCGAACGAAGTCGCTAACGATAATCACCGACGTTTGCCTGTGCGGATACACGTCGCACGGCCACTGCGGCGTGATCAAGGAGGGCGATGTTCTCAACGATGTGACCCTCGAGATGTTGGCCGATGTTGCAGTTTCGCACGCGCGTGCTGGAGCAGATGTAGTTGCACCGAGCGACATGATGGACGGGCGGGTTGCGGCTATTAGATCTGCGCTTGATCGAGAGGGGTTTGGCGAGGTTTCAATAATGAGCTACGCCGTAAAGTTTGCCTCCTCGTTCTATGGCCCCTTCAGGGAGGCCGCTGGCTCGGCACCATCATTTGGCGATCGCAGGTCGTACCAGATGGATCCCGCGAATGGGAATGAGGCACTGCGCGAGGCTGCTCTCGACATTGAGGAGGGCGCAGATTACCTGATGGTAAAGCCAGCGCTGTCTTATCTGGATCTCGTGTGGCGCATCAAGAATGAGTATCGATTGCCGCTTGCGGTTTACCACGTCAGTGGAGAGTACTCAATGGTGAAGGCAGCTGCAGAACGAGGTTGGGCAGACGAGCGCGGAGTGTTTCTCGAGGAGCTGACTTCCATGAAGCGTGCAGGGGCTGACCTGATAATCACCTATACGGCTCTGGATGCAGCACGATGGCTTGCTGAGGAATACTCAGAAGCGATGCCAGCGGCCCTGCAGAGAAAATCATCGTAAAGCGGAGATACTCCTTTGACTACTGACGAGATTACACAGATCAACACGGCCACATCCATGCAGCTCTTTGGGAGAGCCAGCCGGGTAATTCCCGGTGGAGTCGACTCACCCGTTCGCGCAATGCGCAGCGTTGGTCGCGACTACCCGATATTTATTGCAAAAGGGCAAGGCGCGTTCGTCTGGGATGCAGATGACAACAAGTACGTCGATTGGGTACAGAGCTGGGGAGCTTTGCCACTCGGACACGCTGACGAAGACGTCGTTTTTGCAGTTACAGATGCAATGTCACGTGGGTCAAGCTTTGGAGCCCCGACACGAAGCGAGGTGGAGCTTGCGGAGCTGATCTGCTCTGCCATCAAGTCAGTTGAGCAGGTGCGATTTGTCTCAAGTGGCACAGAGGCCACAATGAGCGCGCTGAGGCTCGCGCGCGCGGCAACCGGACGAACAAACGTGGTCACTTTTTCGGGCTGTTACCACGGTCATAGCGATGCGTTTCTGGCTACCGGAGGGTCCGGCCTTGCCACGCTCTCGATTCCCAGCACACCGGGTGTGCCAGAGCAGGTTACAGGTTCAACTCTGCTGGCACGTTACAACGATTCCAACTCTGTTGAGGCGTGCTTCAATCTGGTTGATAATGATGTGGCAGCGATCTTCGTCGAGCCGATCGCCGGCAACATGGGTGTGGTACCGGCAAACAGTGAGTTTCTACACTTTTTGCGCGATATCTGTGATCGCACCGGTGCACTTCTCGTATTTGACGAAGTCATCTCCGGGTTTAGAGCTGGATGGGGAGGCGCTCAGGAAGCCTATGGAGTGGCGCCAGATCTCACTTGCCTGGGCAAGGCAATCGGCGGCGGTCTACCGGTAGGAGCCTTTGGCGGCCGGGTAGATCTAATGCAGATGATTGCTCCAGCCGGCGACGTTTACCAGGCCGGCACTTTGAGCGGCAATCCGCTGGCCATGGCAGCGGGTCTTGCTACGCTTACAGCCTTGCGGGATAGAGACGCGTACTCATTGCTTGAGACTCTAGGTGCAAGGCTCGAGAACGGCTTGAAAGCAGCAATTACTGAAACAGGTGCCAATGCTGCTGTAACGCGATCCGGATCTCTTCTGACTCTCTTTCATCTTGGCGAAAACCTGACGGAGCCTCCACGCAATTTCGATGAGGCGAAGTCGCTCGATACCGAAGCATTCGGCGCGACCCACGCAGCCTGTGTTCAGGCTGGGCACCTTTTGCCACCTTCACAATTTGAGGCGCTGTTCATCTCTGCGGCTCACACTGAGCAGGAAATCGATGAACTCGTGGCAGCGGTCACCGACAGTTGGAAAACTGCGTAAGGTATTCTTTGGCAATGGGATCATTCAACGAGGCAAAGTCCGTAATCGCGAGTGATATCGCAAAGATAAGCGCGGCATGGCAGGCCACTCTTTTTCTTGCCGATCGAGATCCCAATAGCGTTGACCGATGCATTGACGGCCTCGGAAACGACTTGCTGCTATCTGGAGTCACGAGAATTCGCGAAGGTTTTCTGCTCCATCGGGCACTTGGCAGTCAACAGGCAGCTATCACCGCCAACGCGATATTGGCTGGCGACTGGTGCTACGCATCCGGCCTTGAACTTGTTGCCGAAACTGGTGACATCAACGCAGTGCGAACGCTCGCTGATCTGATCGCCGACACTGCTTCGATGGCGAGGGAAACCAACGGGCCGGAAGATGAAGTTGAGGGTAACGACATTCGCGATATTCGCTGGCTTTCTGCGCTTGGAAATCTTACGTAGCCTGATTGCGGAGCCACACTATGCCGCAGCAGACTTTCTGATGGCCGCCTGAATGCCCGCAAATCTTGCGTCAGAAACAGACGAGAAAGAGAATGCCTCACGGGCAAGCTCTGGGAGTTGATCCCGATACTCGTGCCCCTTCCTCACAAACTCGCCAGTACCCTTGTTAGGTGCGGTTGCATTCTTCAGGTCGATCGCGGTTTGAACGAATGTCGAAACTGGCGAGTACCTTTGACTCGTTGAAATTCCCTCGGGCCGAATTCCCGATCGCAACCAGTCGGGCTTCCGGGCAATCAAACGCAGGTTGAACCTGTTTACCGGATCATCAACGTTACTGAAGACGGTGATTGCCCCAACCTTACCAGTGCCTCCAAATTTTCGATCCCACTTTGCCAGGCCAGGCATACCAACCCAAAGCGCTGAGTCAACTCCCAACTGCTTCATCATCTTCTCTGGATCATGAACAAACACGTCGGAGCTCGACCAGGCACCGTGGCTGATACCGGTAACATGCACTTTCGGCCCGCCGCCTAGCGGAAATCTCACCTGGCGATCTGCATTGATAGCCTTCAGTAGCTTGCGATGAGACTCTGCAGCAACAGGAATCTTTGGAATCGATAGTGC
>CAYTTD010000012.1:0-12567 GCA_964440595.1 uncultured Gaiellales bacterium | reverse complement strand
GGCACGGTCGACAGAATCTCATTGCCAGGCGCTGCGATGTCCACTACACCACCTCCCCAGCTGGAGAATGAAGGGCGATCATCAGAAGCATTCGATGCAGCCACGCAGATAATGTTTGGCAGCGAATAACTGCACGGATAGTCAGGAGTGACATTTGAGTCAGCACCACCATTGTCAGCACTGACAACAAAGAGTGTATTTGGATGACTACTGATCGATTGTTTTTCTGTCGTGGTCGAGTATGGCCCCCCAAGACTTCCGTTTACTACGCGTGCTCCATGATTTGCCGACCAGTTGAACGCATCGGCAATGCCCGTAGAAGTTGCACCTCCGGTGCTGCCAAACACCCTCACCGGCATCACTCTCGCACGCCAGTTCACGCCTATTGTCTGATCGCCCGCTGCGGCGATTATTCCGGCAACATGTGTTCCGTGCAGATTGAAAACCTCCATGGCATTACGGTCACCGTCACTGAAATCCCTGCCAAGACTCCTGTCAACATTAATTGACAGATCAGGGTGAAAAAAATCGACCCCCGAGTCCACGACGGCAATGATTACGTTACTTGTGTCAGTGACTTCATCCCATGCTGCCTGGGCATCGATGTCCGTACCGGCCTTGCCTGCCACTCCCAAGCCCGGTGGCAGCACAGCCCCGTCATTGACCAAACCCCACTGTTCACCGAATCTTGCCGGGGTACCAGTAGAGGGCGTGCGGTTCGCATACCGAATCCGCTCTCTCTCCGCGCCTTCAACCATTGTTGAGCTACTTAGCACACGAAGCGCGCGAACAGCGGCCCTTTCCGACGAATACTCTGCCACCAGCACATCACGCTTACCTGTCGCACGGTATTCGCTGCTGCCGCTTTGTTTGAGCAAACGCATCTTTGCATGCCGGCTTACACCACTTGAAAACCAGACGATTATTGACCGGGCGGCTCGTTGCTCCAGTTTTGAGTCAGTAACTCCCGGACTGCGATCAATTGACGCCACCGCAAAGGAAGGAGCCGAAATAGTTACAGCCAGCGCTAGCAGCAGTGCAGCAATAGAAAGACGAACGAAATCTGTAAACCGGGTGATGCGCATAGCATTTGATGCTACATCGTTATGCGGCTCCCGTGGCTAACGGAGTGCTAAACAGCCTCGATGTGCCACGACTCGCTTGGCACAGTGAACTTCAAGCCAATCTCGGACGCAGCAGCGGTGGCTCCAGGATAATCTCGCAAGGCAGTGCCACCAATGTAAACGTCGGCAGCGTTTCCACTCTCGTGCTTGGACGTGCCGGGCTTTGCGGCAAGATTGCCGTGGCCTGCTTTATAGGCTGCGTAGAGCTTCTCCTGCTCTGCCCGACTCCTGAAACCGCTTTTTACCTCGATCGGCTTGCCCAATTTTTCACCCAGGCGCGCAAGCCTGTTCAACAGCTCAGGATTCAAACCGTCTTTCTTGCCTGTGACCCATTTGCCGACGTCTGCGGCAGGGCCCGATGGCGGCGCTGCCGCTGGAGCGCTTGCGCCTGACGGTTGTGTTGGTGGCGCAGGCGCGCCCATGGCCCCTCCGGCAGGTGCCTGAACTGGAGTTTGAGCCCCCGGACCACCGCCTGACGCTGTCGCACCAATCTGAGCCTGCAATACGCTCACTAGGCCCTGCAAGGCAACGACGACCCCCTGCAGAGCAGAAACGACTCCTTGCAGTGCTGCGATATTTGGATCAGTCGATGGGGTCGCAGCGCCTAGCGCACCGCCGCCCGCAACAACAGGTGAAGCCGCGGGTGCCGGAGCGACCGCCGATGGCTGAACCGGCATTAAAGTATTCGGCGATGTGCAGCATGAGACCTGCAACTTTGCTGACCCCCCCAGATCAGTCGTTTTGCAGAGTTAAAACGAAACTACGGCTTCGAAAACCCCCTGCGGCCAAGGTACAATGCTTTTTCGGTTTTGGGAAGAGGTGAATTCAATGCGAGCTTTTTTCCAAGTTACAACCGATCCAACCACGGGTATGCCGTAGACAATGAAGGTGCTGGTGGTTGAAGATTCTCTGGTGACGCGCTCGTTGATCCAACGACGCGTTTCCGCACTTAATCACTCGGTAACTGACGTCAATAATGGCGAGGCCGCCTGGCACCGGATCATCGAAGATCCTACGATTCAGCTACTCGTGCTCGACCTGAACCTACCCGACATTGACGGCACCGAGCTTTGTCGACGCATTCGCTCGGAAATCGACGACAGGTACATATATGTGATTGTTGTCACGGCCCGCGATTCGATGGAAGAGCAGACAGAGGCGCTCGACGCAGGAGCTGACGACGTAATCACAAAACCGTTTGATCCACCAGATCTTGAAGCTCGGATCAGAGTGGCAGAGCGCGTGATTGGTTGGGAGCGCGCTCTCAGGAGATCAAACGACGAGCTTAGTCGGCTTGTGGCCACGGACGAACTGACAGGCGCTCTGATGACTTCCGCATTTCTTGATCGCCTTGACCGGGAAGCAAACAGGTGCAAACGAGAGGCTCAACCGCTCAGCATCGCAGCAGTCGATATAGACCGTATTACCGGACTGAATCTGGAACACGGGCATGCTGGAGGTGATGAGATACTGCGCGCGGTCGCTGATCGCATCAGAGCCTCGTGCCGTATCTATGACCTGATTGGCCGTTTTTCCGGCGACGAATTCACCATTGCTCTGCCAGGCGCAGGCGAAACCGAGGTTGCCCTGGTTGCCGAACGCATTCGCAGCTACGTCGAGCGAACTCCTGTACAGGTTAACGACAAGATGGCGTCAGTCACAATCAGCATTGGCACGGCAACCTGGACGGAATCATCACCGGGCGGGCCGATGACGCTCGTCAAATCGGCTGGTGAAGCCCTCCTCCTGGCAAAAAAACAGGGTAGAAACCGGGTTATTGCGTTTAATCCAGCACATTCTGGCAGCGATTAGTTCGACAGATCCATGTTTGCTTTTGCGGTAATACGGTGACACTTCTGGTACCGCTGGAAGAGCGGGAGAGGGCTGCCTTATGACCGATCGTAACTACCACAATGATGACCTTGCCGGCACTTCACGAGAAGCTGAACGGCTGATTGAACAGAGGATCGATGAACTACGCGCAATTGCGTTGGGATCACCTCCTGAACCACAACAGCCAACAGGGGCTGAAGTTGGATACTCGCGCATAGAAAGTTCTGCGCCACGAGAAGCTTCCTATCCTCGTGCACATGCGCACGAAGTTGCACCGAGCCGACACCCGGATCAGTCTCCACAGCAGATTCCTGCTGCGCCACCGGCTTATGAGGCTGACGCCGTAATGCGCCCGACATCGGCCACACCGACGGCTCCTTATGGCGGTGCGCCGTTCGAGCAGCCGCAGGCGTTTGCAAATCACGACGATCTTGAGTCACTTGTTTCGCGCATTGAGTTCTCCGTGCAGGAGGATGTAGCACGACTCGAAGAGATGCTGCACGGATGGGGAAATCCGGACACAGCCGCACATCGTCTTGGTGAACAACTGAGCGCTACTCTTCAGCGCGTTGAGCACGCTGTGCGCAAAGACGTTGCCCGGGTTGCCGAGTTGATGCGAGCAACTCTTGCACATCAGGGCTCCGACCAGACAATGATGAAAGCTCTTGCAACATGGTCTGTTGGGTTCGAAGGATCTCTGGCGAGGCGCTTTGAAGATCTCACCGTTGAGCTTGAACGACTGGGAGAGTCAATCGTCGACGGCAGGTCAGCCAACGCGGCAATACTCGCAAGCGGCATTGGAGAGAAGGTAAGCGACTCACTTCTCAACTTCAGAGAAACTGTTCTCGCCAACATCTCGCGCGTCGAAGAGAGCAGCATCAAGCTTGGCGAAAACGTTGTTGAGCAGCTTGAGACGCTGAACTCAACTCTTGATCCGAATCTTCCTGTCGACCTCAGAGCGTCCATGGCTGCCGGTCTCGCCACGCTGGAGGAGCGTCTGATTAGCCAGATCAATGAGGTGCACCAGAGCGTTGCTAACGCAATGCTACGGGTTGCGGATGCCACTGAGGCAAGTGCAGACGTCGCTGGCTCGGTTCGTGCATTGAACGAGTCTTTCGCAGCACTCGACAGTAAGCTGGATGCCGTCGCCGGGCGTGCTGAACTGACTCACGACGACATAAAAGCAAGGCTTGAACGATTTGAATCAACGCTTACGGGAGCGGTTGATACGTTGGGCCAAATCAAGGGCACGGCAACGGGGCTAGACAACGCCTTGGGCGACCTCGAAAGGCGCATCCGCGACTTTGACGAAAGGATGTCAGCTCTTCCAGCCATCCGTCAAACAACAGACGCTCTTGGAGAGAAGCTAGACCGGTTTGCACCTTCATTCGAAAAGATCAACCGGCTTGACGAGCTTGAAAGGTTGAGCGCACTTGAAAGGCTCAACGAACTTGAAAGGCTGAACGGCCTTACGAAGCTCGACCAACTCGATGCGCTTGAAAAACTGTCAGAGCTCGACCGTATTCCACAGATCTCAAGCTCACTTGAGGGTGTTGTTGAGCGAAGCCTTGCCGATACCGCCGAGAAGGTCATTGCGGAGCTTCGTGACGCCGAAAGACACAACACAGATGACGCTATGGCACGTGTTGACTCGATTCAGAAAGTCATCGACGAATCAATCACTCGAACCCATGAGAGCCTGCTTCGATCGATCTCTGATCTTGCAGACACTTTGGCAGGGTCGCCAAACTCGCTCGCCGCAATTGAGAGGATCCAGGCGTCTCTTGCTGCAATCGATGAGCGCGTCAACGGCGCTCGCGAAGAATTTGTTCGCGCGTCACAGCACATCACCGAGGCGTTTTCCGGCTCATCAATTTCCATGCAGTCGATTGATCGGCTGCACGACACAATAGCCCACCTGCAAAACAGGGTTGACAAGCATGCCGCGCGCGTAAACGTCGGAATGCGCCAACTGTCTGACGAGCTCGCTCAGGCCATTCAGGGTGAGTCCGAGAAGACCGGTGAAGTGCTGGCTGATATGGAGCTGGAAGTCTCGGGACTCAAAGAAAGCATCGCCGACAGCCTCAGAAACTTCGGCGGCGAGATCAGCGAGGTCGTCAAGCTCAGCACTGAAAAACTCAACACCACGGTTCATCAGCTACGCGACGAGCTGCTGGAGCGAAGCAGTGAGAACGAGCGCGAGCTAAACGGCTTTCTTGATCGAATTCGTGCGGACTTCAAGGCAATCCATGCAGAGTCAGGCGCACAGGTCACGACAGATCTGACACGTCAGATCCTTGATCTGGGCAGCTCCATCAACTCCGGATTCAATGAAATTGATCAGCTTTATCTGAGCACCACGCGTGAAGCGTCAGATGCCACCAACTCAACACTGCGCAAAGTAACCGAGGCACTCGACACCCTTCGGGTTTACGTTCATCAGGATAACGAGCAGATGAGAACGCTGCTAACTGATCGGCTCGGTGCGATGCGCTATGAGCTGATCGGCGAGCTTGACTACAATCGACTTCAGGCTGTTCACGACACAGAGCAGACTCTCGACTCGATTACCCTGGGCATGGAAGCAGTCGTTAGCCAGCTTCGATCAACCAGCGCACGACTTGCCACGCTTGAGTCGCGAGTTGAAGAGTGGTTCACGCTCGCAGACGACTAAGCCTAAACTCCGAGGATCTGCGCCTGAGCCTTTCTTACTGCAAAGGCCCACATTGAAATGGACAGCGGCGTAGGCGGAGCGATTGTGGCCAACG
Organism: uncultured Gaiellales bacterium; assembly: GCA_964440595.1. Taxonomy (GTDB): domain Bacteria; phylum Actinomycetota; class Thermoleophilia; order Gaiellales; family SKUG01; genus CAYTTD01. Next base: position 6,842 of record CAYTTD010000012.1, on the reverse strand, counting down.
CAGCAACCGGAACGCGAACGCGGGGCGTAGATGAAACCATCGATGCACCGGCCACGGATTCGGAATCCTGAGAGATGATGTAGGCCAACTGTCGCGAGCTCTTGGCGACATCCCTCACCACCGTCATCAAAGCCTGCGAGTTCTTGCCAACTGCGTCTTCTATTGCAGCCATCCACCTGTCGAGAATATCCGACGCGTCAAACAGCTTGGAAGCCAAATCGACGCGCTTTGCGGTGGTCCAATGCCTCGCTGTATCGGTCAGGTCGTTCGCCGCACGATCAAGCTGGCGCACCAGATCCAAGCGATTGAACTGCAGAAATTGTTCGCGATTGCCGTGTCCCGTTACCGTTGCCGCGATTTGCATAGTCCGAAGACTCCCTTCCCAGACCCCATATTCAGATTGGCTTCCTGCCAGATCATTCAACGGAACGAGATTCTATGCGGTGCAATCGCATTGATGCGGCACTACTGCGGGCCATGGCCCGCGAACCCGGGCACCATGGGTACCATGACCCGCAGCAGCACACGCAATAATCAGTGCTTTTACAGGAGGTTCTCTCTGTTGATCAGGTACGGCACTGCCTCGCGAATGTCGTCTACTCCAAGGATGAACTGCGCAACCCTGGCCATGCCGATTCCGGCACCTGAGTGCAGCGGCACCTCGCGCCCTTTGTGAGCATCCAGATACCATGCGAAATCCTCATCAGTAGACCCCAACGAGATCAGCCTTCGATACATCTCACTGCTCTTCAATCGGTTCTCGATGCGATCGTGCTCAACCTCTCGCTCGGCCGCGCCAGCAGACTCTCCCGAGAACGGCAGGAGCAGGTCAGTGGAGTTCACCACACGCGGGTCGTCACTGTTCTGCATCATGTTGAAGAACTTGATAGGCAGCGGATAGTGAGTGACAAAGACCGGACCAAGGATCTCGGTTAGGCGAGCTTCGTGAACCGAAGTCAGATCGTCACCCCAACTCAGGTCTGGATAGTCATCAGCGAGAATTTTGATTGCCTCTGAGTATGTAATGCGCCCAAACTCCAGGTTGACGAGGTCCAATGGATTACGCCCATAGGCTGCGAGGTCATTTACACAGTCGTTGACCACCTCGTTTACAGCTGATTTGACAATGCCACCAATGTTGGCGATCAACTCATTCAGATCGCCCAGGTGCTCAATCTCAAAGAGCGCGAACTGGCACAGGTGCCTGTCATCAGCATCGGGCTCCATCCTGAAGCTCTGAATCTCTGCGTAGACCTTTCCGAGAAACGGCGTGATCAGCTCAAGGTACAGCTGGTCACTCTGAGCGAGGTACGCCTTCTCGCCAAAGAAGTCGACCTTGAACAGTGTGTCAACGTTTTCGCATGCACCCGTTACACCAACGATTTCTGGCAGGTTGTGAACGCCGATGAAACCGTTTCGCTCAACGTACCGCCTGGCGCCACGGAACATCGCATCCCATATTCGAATCAGCGCCGCACGTTTGGCGAGCACGTTCTCAATTGGATTTGCTTCAGCAACTGCAATTGCGTTATTGCCGTTGTTGTTTACGTTGTTTCGTTCAGCGACAGTGATGTTGTTTGCTACGTTGTTCTGATCCGACGGTAGTGATCGTGCGTATGGATTGACTGGGGATGTTGCTGTCATTCAGGTGCCTTTCGTTGTGCGGTTGTTTTTTGTGGTTGTTGTGGATGGACGCGAAATCGTTGTGGCCACAGGAATCTTTCTGCAGCGCAAACAGATGTTTTACGGCAAAAAAAAGGGGAGCCATTTGGCTCCCTTGCTGAATTGGTGTCTGGAGTGACGGCGGCGCCCCTACCGGGTGAAAACCGCCTCCTCCGATGGGAAGGAGTCGCGGGCCCCCGTTCCGGAACCCCGCAAGCGCGCTTTTCAGCCGCGACCTTCTGTAAGTCAGAAAACTCACTTGCGGTTGACTTTACCACATCCCCTGGATGTTCAAACATCCGACTTGAAAAAAAATGTTTACGCGCCCGGCAACTCAACGGAAAACGAGGCGCCACCCCCATCACGCTCTCCAACGATCACGGGACCACCATGTAGTGAAACGAAACGCGCGACGAGCACCAGGCCAACGCCTGTTCCCTTTGCACATCCCGAGTTTGCCACTCCCCGGTTGAACGCCTCAAAGATGCAGTCACGCTCATTCTCAGGAATACCCGGGCCTGAATCCTGGACAATGATGCGAACGCCGTGAGAGCCAGCGTCTTCGACTGAAACACCCACCCAGTCACCAGGCGCACTGAACTTACAGGCGTTGGACAGCAGGTTGTCAACAACTCGCTCAATCTTAGGCACGTCAATCAACGCCTCAAGCTTTGGCGGCACATTGACTTCAATGGTTCGTCCTGTGCGCCTTTCGGCTACATCACAAACATCCCGTACCATCTTTGATACATCAGCAATTTCAGGCTGAAGCTCCGCTCTGCCACTTTCAATTCTCTCAATGTCAAGCAGGTCAGTCAGCATTGCATCCAACCGCCTGGCCTCCTCCTCCAGGATCTCCAGCATGTGATCCCGATCACTCGCATCGATCGCATCGGCCGATGCCCTGACCGTTGACGCGAACCCGATAATCGATGTTACGGGAGTTCTCAGCTCGTGCGAAACGGCAGCAAGATAGCTTCCTCGCTTGTCGTCCCTCTCTGCAAACTCGCCACACCTCTGATCAGCAGACTCGATCTTTCCCTTGAGAAACAACCGCTCACGCGTGTGGCAGGCGGCTCCGGCTGCAGCACCGGCAGCCACCATTGCGCCGGCGAGCAGCGGCACACCAAGGTTGCTCCAGGTGAGCGGGTGATCCTTGGCGCTCGAGATCCAAAGCATCAGGCCAATCAGCACGGCGGAGTATGCACCAACCGCAATCACTGCACCCCTTACGCCGTACCTGAGCGCACCTTCTATGGGTATCAGAAAAAGAGCTGCTGTCATCATTGAAGCTGGCGAAACCATTTGAGCCGCAACAAAACCGGCGATGGCCGAGCTGCCGACCAAATATGAAATCAACCCGAGTCTTCTGATCTGCTCAGAAGAAGTTTCACGCGAGCCAAAAAGGAATATGCCGAGGTTCAGTCCGATAAGCACGGCGACAGAGGCAACTGAGAGCGCGAGAGCTCCACCCACGACGTGATCACCCATAACCGTCAAATGAACTACAAACTCAACGATTACCAGGGCCCTTACGAACAACAACGTTCGTTCGACCCGCCAATCCTGCGAAATCAGCTCGTCGCTTTCGTCAACATGCTGCGCACTTTCTGGCAACACGTCGGGCGTTATTGCGAAATCGTTTTTGATGGTTTCTACGGCCACGGTCTCATGTTGCACGATCATGCAACGATTTGCATCACAGATCACTCAATTTCACAGAGCTTTTGGAGGAATTTTACCCTTTTAGCCTCCCTAGACTGGAACATTGCCCTGAAACGTGTCGCTTACGCGGTGCGACAAATTGGCGGGAGCATCACAGACAAGGACGAGGAAGCGCATGCCAATCCATGCAGAATCAGTGACCAGGACAATGGCTGGAGCAGCGAAGAACACTTTGAAAAACCTGTTCTCGCCTCTTCCAGCCTTTGAAGTTGGCGCAGGTTTTAGCGCCGCCAACATTTCCAGGGTTCCTGATGATCACTTCTATGCAGCATCCAGCGCGATGAAAGATCTTGTTGTCTGGGAAAACAACGGCTGGTGTGCAGCGCGCGCGGCCGCTGGCGCATCACTGCTTCAAAAGGGGAACACAAAGATGGGTATTGCTCCGGTCACTGATGGCATAGCTGGCGTCATGGCCATTGCCAAGGGAGACATAAAGTGGCGCGTGCCTGGCGCCAACCCTCCCACAGGTAACTGGGTCTACCATGCGACTGCAGTTGGGTTCCCCCGTGGAGCCGTCGAGCCCATGGCAATCGATTACCTGCTGTTCAGAAAACCAGTTCCACTATCAGCATGGGCGCGAACGATTGGCGTTGATGTTGCCAAGGTTGAATTGCGCTCCCCCGGTAATGTGAAGTCGCTGAACATTGCCGACAGAGCCGCAGACCGCAAGATGCTACGAATACTTTCTGAACAACTGGACGATGCTGCGAAGCGTGGTGTGGTAGACAATCCATTCCTTCACCTTCCGCGAGAATTTGAAGGTCCAGCAACATTTGTGCCGCCTCGCGCAGAGCGATTTCGCATTCCCGACCCCGATGAGCTGATGATCGCATAGTGATTTGCAATAATTTGTGCTTGCCAAGTTTATTGCATTGGGTGTAGGGTAATAGTAATATGAACATGCCCCCCCGACGCACCATAACCCTACTCACCATCTGTTTTCTTGCGATTTCATCCTCAATTGCGATTGCGGCAAATACGGCATCCTCGCCGAATGGCACAAGCGGAAACGACCGCCTAAAAGGCACCAAGCTGAACGACTCGATCAACTCCCGCGGAGGAAACGACCGCGTTTACGGCTTGGCAGGCAACGACCGCATCGATGCCGGCGGCGACAACGACGACGTAATGGCCGGCCCTGGCGCCGATCGTGTCATTGGTGGCGCGGGCGACGACTCCATCAGTGGTCATGGCGGCGCAGATCGCCTGGTCGGAGGCAAAGGCAGCGACGACATCTGGGGCGACGCAGGCGATGACAGAATCTCAACCGGAGATGGAGAAAACTTTGTTCTGGCGGGCAACGGCGACGACTACGTTGCGGGCGGAGTTTTCAATGATTCGATGGCCGGTGACGCTGGTGACGATACGATCCTCGGTCACGACGGCGACGATCTGATCGTAGGAGACGCAGGCGCTGACTTCCTGTCTGGAGGAGACGGCGATGACCTGATCGTGTCTGGCCATTACGTCTGCGACGATGCAACCGGCCAGGTCGTTTGTGACTTCCCCAGTGATGACGCCTCGGAACACGTCACCTGTGGCCCCGGGGAAGACATCGCATTCATCACGGAAGAAGATACCGCGGCTTCTGACTGCGAGAAGATCAATCCATCAGCAGGAGAAACCGCACCCGAATCTGCCCAGTACGCTCGCTCATCAATTTTTCGCAAGGCCATGAAGGAATTGGCAAAGAAGCGCAGGGCTTGATCAGCTCTCTTTGAATACCCTGAAGGACTTCGCAACCTTTGAATACTTCTTTTTCTTGAAGGCCTTGGACAGTGCATCAAAATCTTCAAGTGCGCGATATGCCTTATTCTGAACGCGTTGAAATTTCTCAGACGAAGCTATCTTCTGCGCCTTTGCCGGGTTCTTTGAGATCTGATCAAGCATCGGAGCCATCTTCTCAAGAGCTTCGGCTATGTCGTTGAGGTCGCCAACTGCACGCTTATGCAGCTTTGCCACATCATCTGGCGGCGTAATCGCGTCCATGTCATCGGCCAAATCCTTCACGTGTGCTGAAGTCTTGAGAACTGTCTTGCCGTCGGGAGGCTGTTGCTGACCAAACAGCTTCTCCCCTGCTTTGTCAGCCTTGATGAGAATCGACGACACTTTAGTCTTATATTCTGTCTTGCTGGTACCTCCACAGGCGGCAAGCAGCGTCGACATTACAACCAACAACGCCACAACCCAAATGATTCTGTTCTTCATCGTAGCCTCCCAACGATTCATCCCAAGCGCCAAAAGACTACATCATACGTTGGCAACACCAGCGAAATGATGTAGACCACTTTTTCCGATAGCCAGATAACGGGATATGCAAAAGGGATCCGCAACGGTTATCTGAAATGGGATTACAGGCAGTAAAAAATATTGGCATTCGCATCGGCACTATTGCTGATGAGGCGGCTCGATCCGGAGCCAAGGTCGAAAGCATCAGCACCGACCTGGCGTCATTCATCAACAAAATTACCTCCCATATGCCCGGTGAAAACAGCGGCGCATACATGCGACCCACTTCAGAGCAACGCAAAGGCATGCTTGATGCCTGGTCCGCAATAAAGAGAGGCGAGCTCGAGGAGGCAGCGCGACTCGCAGACCCACACAGGTACAACGTTGTAAAACTTCACGACACAGGAACAGGTCGTGATTTGGTGATGTTGACCGAGAGGCGCATCAAACGCGTTAAGCCGCTTGGCTGGGGCACATACATCTGGAATCCCCAGGCAAAGCTGGAGCGACTTGCAACGGTCGAGGTACCACACCCATGGGATGATCTTCGAACAGGCCCCCTTGGGGTGCAGGTATTCTCGCGCCTTGAATCACCTGCCCTTCTGGTTGCCGGGGCAAGTCGAAAGGCGATACCCGACATAAGCGATGACGTGGCACACGCGGCTGACTCGGTATTCGAGGCAATCCATCAATCACAGGCATCGCAAGGCGCGCTGATGCTTCAGCTTCATGGCTTCTCGCACAAGAACCACCCAGGGTATCCATTGGTCGTGGTCACGGAAGGACGCAAACCCGGCGCAACCACGAAAAAACTTGCGGGACACCTTGAAAACCTCGGTTGGGATATTGGCGTTTATGACGGCAGAGAGAAGTGGCAGAACCTGGCAGCGCGAACAAATGTGCAGCGCAAGTCAGCACAGAAAGCTGGAGCAGATTTTGTTCACATTGAGCACGAGTCACGACTCAGACATAACACCGGACGCCGGATTCGTTACGGCGGGGCACTCTCTGACGCAGTCCTTGCGGCACTTGGGGTTAGCAAAAAGTAGCCGGCAGTTGCTTCCGTTTATTGCATCTGGTTGGTGAGTACAGGCCAAGGTGTTTCGGAGTGGTTGGTATGGTGTGTGTATGGAGCAAGACTCTGATTCGACAGGACTGAGAATCAGCAGCGTAAAACCTGAGCGCTCGGATGATTCGCTCAGGTAAGCGCGTCTTGCAAAAGACAC
>CAYTTD010000011.1:0-13003 GCA_964440595.1 uncultured Gaiellales bacterium | reverse complement strand
CTGTTTGGAAAAGACGAAACAGTAATCGCGGGACGTGTTTCTCGATGAGTGCTGTAGAAGGATCTGGCATGCTGGTACGTATGAACGTAAACGGCACTGATCACGAAGCCGAGGTGGAATGGCCAGGAGAAAGCCTGTTGCACGTGCTCAGGGAGACGCTTGGTTACTGGGGTGCCAAGAATGCCTGCGAACAAGGTGAGTGCGGTTCTTGTTCGGTAATGCTTGACGACAAGTTGGTGTGTGCATGTCTTGTTCCGGCTGCTCAGGCTGAAGGAAGGCGCGTAGTAACAATTGAGGCGCTTGGCTCAAAATCTGAAACAGGTGAAGCCAGCGAGAGCCTTCATCCCGTTCAGCGAGCATTTCACGCAGCCGGCGCTGTTCAATGCGGTTTTTGCACTCCCGGATTCATAATGGCTGTTGACGAGCTGCTTAGTCGTTCATCTAATCCGGATGAAGCAGAGATTCGTGAAGCTTTGTCAGGAAACCTCTGCCGCTGTACCGGGTACTCCAAGATTCTCGACGCAGTTGTAGGTGCGATAAAAGAGAAGAGGGAATCCTGATGTTGGGCGCAATCAAGACAACCACTGGTGGGCTCGTTGGAGAGAGCGCCGAGCGTCCTGATGGCATAGTGAAGACCCGTGGTGAGTTTGCTTACTCAAGTGACCTGAACATAGAAGGAATGCTGTGGGGAGCAACCACCAGGAGTCCGCATGCTGCGGCACGTATCAAATCGATCGACACCTCGCCCGCTGAGGTTATGCCCGGGGTGTTGTCTGTTCTGACGCACGAAGATGTTCCAGGTAGCAAGTTGTATGGTTTGGAGCACGCTGACCAGCCGGTGCTGGCCTTTGACGAGGTGAGGTTTTATGGAGAACCAATCGCCATCGTAGCTGCAGATCACCCGGAGACGGCTCGCCGGGCTGCCGAGGCAATAGACGTTACCTATGAAGTGCTTGAACCAGTAACCGACATGATGGCCGCGGCAGACGAGGGCGCGCGCAGGATTCACGACAAAGGCAACATAACCAGGCACGTGCCAATCAGATTTGGTCCGCAGGATGCGCAGTCAACAACACTCAAGGCCGACGTAATCGTAAAAGGCACCTATGAAGTAGGTATGCAGGACCAGGCGTTTCTTGGGCCGGAGTCGGGACTTTGCGTACCTGACGGCGAGGGCGGAGTTGATCTTTACATTGCAACTCAGTGGTTACATGTTGACCAGCAGCAGCTTGCGTCTGTTCTGAACCTTCCTGAATCCAAGGTGAGGTTGACTCTGGCCGGAGTAGGAGGAGCATTCGGTGCGCGAGAAGATCTCTCAATGCAGGCACATTGCTGCATGCTGGCTTTGAAGACCGGACGTCCGGTAAAGATGATGTATGGCCGAACAGAAAGCTTTCTTGGGCACGTACATCGTCACCCGGCACGAATGGAGTATGAGCATGGTGCTGACAGCTCTGGCAAATTGATCTATGTCAAAGCGCGAATACTGCTCGACGGCGGTGCCTACTCGTCAAGCTCTCCAGCAGTTGCTGCGAATGCAGCATGCTTTGCGGTCGGCCCCTATGAGGTTGAATCGGCAACAATCGACAGCACGGTCGTTTATACAAACAATCCGCCGTGCGGAGCCATGCGCGGCTTCGGCGCCGTGCAGGTGGGATTTGCCCATGAATCTCAGATGGATCTACTTGCGCAGAAGCTTGGCATGCATCCTCTGGACATCCGCATGATCAACGCAATGACCGAAGGAACACCTCTGCCAACGGGCCAGGTTGTACCCGGGCCCGTGCCCGTGAAGGAGATCCTGAAAGAGCTCAAGGATGCAGATGATGAGGGCGTCGGCACCGGTGGTAGCTCAGTAGCGCACGGGGAGCGACTCGACATCACGAGGTTTCCAGGCGGCGCGGGCAACACCACAAGAGGTGAGGGGATCAAGCGCGGCACCGGTTGGGCCATCGGGTTCAAAAACGTAGGCTTCGCCGAAGGGTTCGATGACTACTCAACAGCCAGAGTTCGCCTTTGGGTTGACGCGGAAGGCGAGCCCGTCGCGACGGTTCATACAGCTGGTGCCGAGGTCGGGCAAGGTCTTGTGACTGTACAGATGCAGATCGCCAGAACCGAGCTTGGAGTAGATAGCGTCGTGCTGGAGCCGGCAGATACCGCTGTCGGCAGTGCGGGATCATCATCTGCCTCAAGGCAGACCTATATGACCGGAGGCGCAGTTAAGTTTGCCTGTGAGCGGATTCGAACAGAGCTCGTGATGAGGCTTGAAGACTTGATGGACGAGCGGTTCAATGATGTTCGATTTGAGGGCGGCGACATCGTTGACGCTTCATCAGGGGATGTAATTGTTTCGCTGGCAGACGCGCTGAAGAAGACGGGGCCAATAGAGCAGACGCATGAACACCATCACCGGCGGACCTTTCCTCTTGATCCAATAACAGGTCAAGGTGACGCTCATCTTCAGCTTGCGTTTTCTGCTCATCGCTGTGTTGCTGACGTCGATGTTGAGCTCGGATTGGTAAAACTGATCGAGGTTGAGTGCGTGCAGGACGTAGGACGAATCATGAATCCAATCTCCTGCGAGGGACAGATCGAAGGTGGCACGACCCAGGGAATTGGTCTGGCGCTTATGGAAGAGATCCAGACACGCGACGGCAAGGTGATGAATGCGTCATTTACTGACTATCTGATCCCAACCATGCTTGATGTTCCGCCGATCAAGGTCAAGATGCTGGAGCTTGCAGACCCTGAAGCTCCGTATGGCCTTCGCGGTGTCGGTGAACCACCAACGATATCGTCAACACCAGCAGTAGTCGCTGCATTGCGTTCAGCTACGGGTCGCAAACTTGAGCGCGTGCCAGTTACTCCTGAGCACATCTGTGGGATATAAAGAAGAGCCGCCGATCACGAGATCGACGGCTCATTTGAAACAACTGATTTGAACCGAGGTTCAAGCTGCTGCATATGAGTATGGCTTGTACGGGTCGCCATACGGAGGGCGATCGTTGTACGGTGGGCGGTTGTTGTAAGGAGGGCGACCGCCATAGTCAAAACGCCTAAGTAGATCGATTGCGCGGCCTGCATCGTCGTAGGCCTTGCGCAGAACATTTCTCTGCTCGTATGGCACATCCATGTAGCCTGACCTCTGGTAGGCAACCCTTGCAGCTCCTTCGAACGAGCTGAGGTTCTTCAGATCAATGAGTGCCTCGTGAGCCATCGTGTAAGAGACCGATCGTGGGTCGTACATCGATACGTTCCAGAGTCCCTCGACTCCCTGGCCGAAACTTCTGACTGCGCCCTGAATGTCATCGAGAACTCGTTGGCTACCGATGCGGTCTTCGTATTGCACACGGCCAATGTAATAACGGGCATTGTTGAAGGCGTCAATCGCCGTTCGAGGTTCAACAGGCATTCTGTACTCCCTTACAGTGTCTGGATATTGTGTCCCTGTTCCGGCAAGCGCAGCATCATGCCAGCGCTTTACCGAACGGGTCTTACATTACCCGTCTGCAAGATGGAAGCGTTGAGCCAAGTTTGATTTATGGGCACAACGTCACATGGAGGTGGCCCGCGTCGGCCACAGTTCAGTGTTGTTACCAGTCCGTTGGGTTGTCTGGATTGTATGGATTAGACGGGTTGTACGGAACTGATGGCTCAGTTGGTACATATGGATCATTGGGCACCGGCGATGATCCCCCATTGTAAGGAGTTCCGTCTGGATCCCAGTCCGTGTCGTCGTTGGATGGATCAGGATCCGAAGGCAACGTTGGTGCCGGTCTTGCCGGATCATACGTAGACCAATTGGTGTCATCCGGATAGTGTCCCCAATCCCCGTCATGCGTTCGATCTGGCGAGTAGGTACGTGTGGTATGAACACCGGTGTATCGCCAATCACTTGTCGCAACTGTGCGAGCCTGGCCATCGTCGGTGTCGGAAACCATGACGTTCGTGCGCTGGTACCTGTGGTAATCGCGGTAGATGTAATCACCATAGCGGTAGGTGCTCACGTAGGTATCATGATTATCGAAGTCTCTAAATACCACCGATTCGACTCGGCCCATCTGTTGGTTCCAGACCGAGCTTGAGCTGCCTCCGCTGCGGTTCAGAGAGTAAAGCTGATATGGCCCCTCGCCTGTTTCACCGCGAATAACCGCGTAGCCGGTTGTATATGGGTATGGTGCCCATAGGAGCTCGTTCACACGAGTTGGATTCAAGGCATTGTTGATAGCCTCGTAGCGGTTGTCAAAACCGCCAAGGTGTTCCCCAACCACCGAATTTGAAGTGCCCCCACCGTGCGGAATATTCACACGACGACCAACAGGCTCGTCGACAGAGAATGGCACGCCACGCTGATACCAGTCAAAGGATTCACCTGGTCTCTCGGCGCGAAGAAGTGACTTGTGGTTAAGCAGCGAAATGAGTCCAAGTGGCGCAAGCTCTGTACCTCGTGCTTGAACAGCTTCTACATTGGGGCCGTTAACCTGGAATGCAAAGTACTTGTCACCGATCTGAATGATTGCTGATTGGCGAATTCCCTGACTATGCAGATCCTCAGATGCCTTGGTTACAGATGTATAGCCATTTCGGTCTCCAACCGGGCTACCAAGCTGCAGTTCCGAGTGATTGTCTGCAGTGCCTATCTGAGTGCCGTAGATAGATCCGAACTCGTCTGGTGAGAGATCATCTATTTTGATGGGTGGAACAGCAACGCCGCTGTTGCGATAGCCGCGATCACCAGTTGGCAGCAACAGATCACCATCCCGTGTAACGAGACCATCAAATTTCAGGGACCCATCGCCAACCTTTAGCCCGGTCAGGTTGACGTTGTCCAGGTCTTCGCTATCAGGGAACTGTACGACTGCATATCCATTGTTGTGGTGCAGAATGCCTGAGGCAGCGTCGAGATCATGGGCAAATCTCGCGGCAGTCTCACGGTTGGGAAGACCACTAGCTGTCACATCGACAGTCTTTGGATCCACTGCGGCTCTTCCTAGCAGCAGCCCGGCCCCGGTAAGTGCAGCAATTCCCGCCATTATTGGCATCATCCTGCTGCCGCCACCCATTATCTTCGCCTTTTGGGTGAATGAATATGCGAGCCCTGCAAGGCCTGCCATGCCCAGGACTCCACCTGATACGCCAAGGAATGTCTTGAGTCCATTCTTTTGGTCATAAACGAGCTTGTCGCCTCGTTGGGCGTTGCCAGGAATCGCTACATTCACCACCGAATTAGGGTCATTTGGATCAGGGCCAAATACCAGTTCTTCCTCGGTTACATTCTCAGTGTTTGCAGATCTTGGCTGTAAATTACCGTAATTGCCTCCCAGTGGCTGTACAGATGACATGGATTATTCCCCTGCGTTAATTTGTTACTACCCCGTTCGCAACGGCAAAGCCGATGCAATCCGTTTATCGGACAATCAAGGTGGTGGTGTTGCGCGCAAACTGGATCCATTTGTTTCTGCTGTCTGGGTTTGGGGGGGCTGAGTGTGCTTTTTGTGAGGCGCACTTGCGTGAGCGTCTTCCAGCGCTCACGCTTGACGCTGCTGAATAACATCCTTGTTATTCAGAGCCTCCCAAACATCACACTCAGCCCCCCCAACCAACCAGAACACAGATCAATACCGCATGACATGAGCCAAACCGGACCGAGTGAATATTGGCATTTGTGGAGGGCGGTGTAGTGCCGCTAATTCCGGGATGCAAGCGGCGCGTGTACTACGGGATCAACAATCTCAAAGGCGTCGACATCAACCAGGCCCTGGTCAGTTACCTTCAGAGAAGGAATCACTGAAAGTGCAAGGAAGCTGAGCGCCATAAACGGAGCATCCAGATCAGTGCCCATCTCGCGCAGTGTTGAATGAAGGTCTTCGAGCTTCTCAATTACAAAAGAGGATGTGGAAGAGCTCATCAATCCACCTACCTCAAGTGGCAGCGATGAGACAGCTCCGTCAGCTTTACACACAGCGAGGCCGCCACCAATTCGTTCAAGCTCCTTGATGCATGCGAGCATGAGTGCGGGTTCAGATCCTGCAACAACCAGGTTGTGTGCGTCGTGTGCCACTGTTGATGCGAGTGCGCCGCCTGGTATGCCGAACCCGCGAACGAAGCCATTGCCAACGCGACCTGTTGCATGGTGTCTCTCAACGACTGATATGTGGAGTATGTCGCTTGTCGAGTCGCACTGAATTGCGCCCTCGGGAGAAATGGCGAGGCTGACGACTTCACTAGTTGTAAGAAGCTGATCTGCTATCAAGCCGATAACCCTGGTGTTGATGGATCCGGTTTGCTGGCCTTCGGAGTTCTCTACATGAATCAGCAGGTCATCGATTTTTGTCGGAGCAATATTTACTGTGTTGACGACGCCCTGAGGGACGAAGTCAACTGCGGGGTCCAGGCACGATCCTCCGCGCGCAACCAGATTTCCATGGTGCCAGACGTGAGTTGGCACGAAGCCGTCACTCTTGTCTGCATCAATACAGTCAAGGAGGTTCAGGTTGGCAAGGAATCCCGGCGCGATCGCACCAGTCGATTCGAGACGATGAGCACGGGCAGGATGCAAGGTTGCGAGCACCAGCGCATCCTCCGTTGATATGCCTTCAGTGACTGCCGTGCGAAGCATCTGATCAATGTGGCCATGCCGCGCAAGCCATGCCGGGTCGCGATCGTCAGTGCAGAATGCGCAAAAATCCGGTCCATACCTGCGAACGAGCTCGAGGAGGTCGGTGAGGTTGCGTGCGTTTGATGCTTCACGCAGCAACACCCACATGCCGAGGCTCCGCTTTTCGAGCGCCTCCTGCCAAGTCGTTGCTTCGTGGTCCGAAGTGATGCCAGCCGCAACATACGCATTCAACTGTTCGCCACTCACGCCAGGAGCGTGACCATCAACATGCTTGTTGCCGCGTTCGAGCAGTTTTGCGATCTCTGAAGTTGCTCCGCTAATCACGCCAGGGAAGTTCATCATCTCTCCGATGCCAAGCACTCTTTCGTGCTCCAGCATTTCTGCGATATCCGTAGCGTTGATCGGGGTGTGTGGTGACTCAAATGCACTTGCTGGCACGCAACTCGGAGCCATTACGTAACAATCCAGCGGGAGGTCTGAACTCGCGTTGAGAAACCAGTCGACTCCTGCAGTGCCCAGAACATTTGCGATCTCATGAGGCTCGCAGACTACGGTCGTTGTGCCGAGCGGCACTACAACTTCTGAAAAGCGCGCGGGCGTCAGCATTGATGACTCAATGTGAACGTGGGCGTCGATGTATCCGGGGGTCAACCATTTGCCAGTGGCATCGACGACCTCAACTCCTGAGTTTTGGAAAGCCGTCTTGGCAACGTGAGAGCCTGGTGCAAGCACTGCGGCAATGTATTGATCACAGACAAGCACATCTGACGGTTGCCATTCACGCAAAAAAACGTTGAACACTTGTGCACCAGTAATTACAAGCGTTACTCCTTCACCCGTTCTGGCTGCTGCTGTCAGCCTTGCTGGATCCTTCAAATCTTCCTCCACGTGCCACAAAAGGCGGATGGCTGCTGCCCCGCATTTTGTTGATCATACCCGGAACATGCTTATCGGGAGCATCCGGTAGGGTCGGGTGACTTCACCGGATCTGGGGGGATGAATTCATGGATACACCAAAGGTATTACGCATAGCTGCTGGCATAACGGCGTTCATAATTGTGCTTGCTGCCTGGAACGCATCTCGCGGCGGGGATGACGGCGACGGTAAACCTGCCAAGAAGTCGGGCAAGGCGCAGGCGCCAATCAAGGGGCCAAAGGTCTACGTGAACGTGGCGTACTCGCCTGAGAAGGAAAAGCTGTTTGAGGACGCCTTCTCGGAGTTCAACCTGGAGCATCACAAAGTTGACGGCAAGACCATCGTGGTTCGTGGCGAGGTCGTGTCAAGTGGCGCGTCCTACAACCGCCTCAAGGAGGGCGATCTGAAGCCAACGATCTGGTCTCCCAGCTCGAGCTTCTGGGGGAGGATGCTCTCTCACGATGCTAACGTCGAGTGGGTACCCGACAATCCCGAGAGCTTTGCGCGAACTCCCCTCGTAATCGCCATGTGGGAGCTGCAGGCGAAGGCACTTGGCTGGCCAAAGAAGAAGCTGGGGTGGGCGGATCTCGCGCGTGAGGCCAAGAGTGAGGAAGGGTTCAATGCCTACGGGCACCCCGAGTGGGGAACTTTCAGGCTTGGGCAGACCAACCCCGAGTTCTCAACATCTGGCCTGTCTGCGATTGCGGCTCAGTACTACAGCGCCTCAGGAAAGGCTGAGGGGTTGACTCGCGGAGACATCTCCAGCGCCAAGGCTCGCCAACATGTGCGAGATATTCAGTCGGCAGCAGTTCACTACGGTGACACCACCCTCTTCTTTGCAGAGCAGCTCGCCCAGTACGGGCCGGCCTATGCATCTGCCGTTGCAATGGAGGAGGCCACGCTTGTTGACTACAACACTGTCAAGCGACCAAAGGATGGTCAGAAGCTTGTGGCTATCTATCCCAAGGAGGGAACATTCTTTTCTGACAACCCGCTCATGGTTCTGGAAAAGGCGCCGTGGGTCTCAAAGTCTGAAGGCAAGGCAGCCAGGAAGCTGGTTGAGTACCTGCTTGATGAGTCGCTGCAGGAGAAGCTTGGCGACGGTGGATTTCGTCCTTCGCTGAAGGGGGCTGACACTGGCGACGTTCTTGTCAAGGCAAACGGTGTTGATCTCGATGAGCCAAAGCAGCTGCTTTCACTTCCATCGCCAGAGGTGCTTGCAACTATTCGCGAGCAGTGGGTGGAGGATCGCAAGCCAGCTGATGTGGCAATCGTGTTGGATGTTTCTGGTTCGATGTATGACGAGAACCGGTTGATCGAGGCGCAGAAGGGGCTGGAGGTGCTGATCGAGAAGTTCGGGCCAAGGGATCGGGCGTCGTTGATCACGTTCTCCGATCGACCTGAGGTTGTCAGGCCGCTGGCAGTGATGAACGCGGGTGAGCGCAAGGAGCTGAAGACCACTGTCGACGGATTGTTTGCCGAGGGAGCAACATCGTTCTTTGATGCGACGAGGCAGGGCGTTGACCTTCTCGAGCGCGAAGGTGACGCATCTCACATTCGCGCGGTGGTGGTGCTTACGGATGGCCTCGACAATCGGAGTGATCTGACGCTGGACAAGCTGGTTGAGTCTTTTGGAAATACAGAGCAGGGGGCTGGTTCGCGCATACGCGTGTTCACGATTGCCTACGGTAGTGAGGCGCCGCAGGATCAGCTTGATGAGATTGCCAATGCGTCAGGTGGGAAGCCGTACGTAGGGGATCCTGAAAACATCGAACAGGTGTACACGTCGATCTCAAGCTTCTTCTGATACCTGATTGGCTAGGGATTTTGATTGGAGTTCGCATTAGTCGGATCGCTGTTGCGTGCAATTTAATGTCTCCCAACCGGACTTTTGATCGAATACGAGATAAAACCCAGGCTAGGACCAGGAAAATTGCCACAACGGTTCCGCGACAAGACACACGAACGACAGTCATGCACTTGCCAACCGATTGATGGCTACAAATTACAGCTACACGTTGGGTGACACGGCCTCAAAGGTTATCGGTGCAACGTAGTCGCCAGGCTCGTCAGTCAGCCCCGGACGAAGGGCAAACCTGAGATTGGCGACAGCACTGGCTTCAGTCTGCGAGGTGGTATAGGCAATCTTGGTAGGCGTCGAGGCGATTGCATTCCAGTGAGCACCGTCAACCAGCTGACAAGTCGCGTTGGTTGTCCACGAAGCCGTGGCGGACGTCACTGAGGTCATGCAGGCTCCGAAGGCGCCTGAGCCTTGATCCCAATCGTTGACGCCGCCTGAGTAATTGTTGACCGTGTCGCCGCCATCGTAGACGTCAAAGGCTCCTTGGTTGGTGCGGTCACCCGCGGTGTAGATTGCTCCGTCAGGGCCGTTCAGGATGCGCCTGTAAGTGCCACCTGCGACTGACACCAAGCCATCAGACGTTCCTGAATCGCCATCGAATGTTGTGTCATATCCGCCATCGACATCGTTCAAAGCAATCACGTTCGAGTTGTCGTCTGTGCCTGAGTTATCGCCGCCAACCAAAATTCGATCGTTGAGGAACATCACTGCTCGGGCTGTGTCAGTTGTGTCAACATTGATTGAAAATTTACCATTGCCTGCCGCGCCTGGCCCGTCAAATGATGTATCAAGCGAACCATTGGCATTCATCTTCACGAAAGCAAAATCCTGGTTGGCAGGAGTTGAGTAGCCGACTATGACTATCTGACCAGATGGTGTGACCAGAACGTCACGCGCTCCGTCATTGCCAGCGCTAACACTCACTGTGACTTTGCCATTGTCTATACCTGAGTCGCCATCAAATCCGGTGTCAAGGGTTCCATCACTGTTGAGTCTGATAACGCCAATATCATCGGCAGCTGTGTCAACAGTGCCGACAACAACTATCTTTCCGTCACTTTGTAATGCCATACCAAATGCTTCGTCGCTTCCAGCTCCAATATCGACAGTTACCTTGCCGTTTGCCGTGCCGCTGTCACCGTCGAACGTTTTGTCAAGGGTGCCATCGTTGTTATATCTGACAATGGTATAGATCCAGTTTGCTGCTGAAATCGACTTGCCAGCCACCAGTATCTTGCCGTCTGGCTGCAAGGCAATTACAAGGCCTAATGCGTTTGAAGATCCAACGTCGGTGGTTACTTTGCCATTTGCTGATCCGGAATCGCCGTCAAACGTGGTGTCGAGCGCACCGGTACTGTTCATTCGCATAAGAAGGAAGTCGTCGTTGGTTCCGTCGTTTGCCTTGCCAGCGACTACGATGTTGCCGCTCGGATCGATGGCGACGTCTGATGCCGCGTCAGCGCCCGCACCTACGTCGAGCGTGATGATTCCGTTCGCCGCCGAATCGCCATCAAACGCCGTATCCACGTTTCCATTGGAGAGCACTTTGGTCACCAGTGCCGTGTCAGTACCGTTATTTGATGCGCCTACCCCAATCTGTGCGCCTGATGAAACCAGTGCCGTAGAGTAGATTCTGTCTGGGCTTGCACCGCTCACATCAACCAGTACGCGACCATTGCCGCTCGAGGCGCCATCAAAGGCGGTGTCCAGCTTGCCTGTCGAAGGCTTGAACATTGCATCGCCAGAGAGGTCGCTTTGATAGAGCCGAAGCATGGTGGTGTCGTTGTTTGCCCCAAATGTAATGCTGCAGTCGATTCGGGTCTTCACCACATCCTGCGGAAGCACATTTCCGATTGTAGTCTTGTTCGCTACCCCAGGCGCGCAGCCTGTTGACGTGAGCACCACGCTGTTTGTGAAAGTTGCCGTCACAGCCATATTTTCCTGGTCGGTGGTAGCTGCGGAATACCAGGGCAGCATTAGAGCAAGCGCGATCATCGCGCATGCTACATAGACTCCCCGTTCGGGCAGCCCGATTCTTCCCCACTCCTTCACTTATTCTGTATCGGCAGAAATGATGCTCGCATTGAGCAAATTATGGGTAGATAGTCACTCAATGGCAGATAAACCGTCAGAAAACCGACCCGGGCGAAGGCGAAGGGTTGGAGAATTGATCATTGACGACGACGGCCGGGTCACGTCAATGAAGCGTCGCACCGTGCCGCAGATGTCGCTTGACGCTGCAACAAAGCCCCTGAACCTGGTGGTTGGTGGCGTTGCCTTGGCCGGTCACTTTCTGTTGGGGTACCCCGCTATCATTGCATTCGTCATCTACCTTCTGCTCACACTAGCCTCATTTTTCGAGGCAAGAAACAAGCAGGTTGTACCGGGCACGTGGAGCATGCGCGAGCGGTTGATGCAGCTACCCCCCAAGCTTCGAACCCGTGTTTCATCTGTGCTTGATGTTGTTGAACTCGTGCAGAGGGATCTTGAAGATCTTGAGTATGAACCTACGGGCCTGCGCGATGGTCTCGCGCAGCTGACGGCCGCGTTGCTTGAGACGGCTCACAGAGCTGCCGAGGCTGATGAGTCACTAAACAGGTTTCCAATCGCAAAGCTGAGAAGGCAGGTTGTGCAAGCGCGTCACGAGCGTGAGCGCGACCCTGCACAGGAGCCAATCGTCAAGGCGCTTGAGGAGCAGTTGGAAGTAGTAGAAGGTTTGATCAAGCGCAGGCACGAGCTGGACGTGCAGATGAGTCAGCTTTCTGCCAATCTTGGTGCTATTCATGCGCGAGTCGTGCAGGCCAAGGTAGTGGCTGATGGCCCGCTGGTAGTTGACGCCGAGCTGACCGAGCTGCGAGATCGCACTCGAGCTCTTGCCATGAGTTTCGAAGAGGTTGGTGCCATTGGGCAGGATCAGGGGTTGTCGAGCGAGCGGATCATGGACAAGCAAATGGACGAGGCGTGACGGTATGGATGTTGTAATGTTACCGTCATCAAGTTGCAGTAAACAGTAAGGGAGCAGCGCAGGATGTTCAAGAAACTCATCGGATACTTCAAAACTCTTTTCGGAATGAAGGCTGAGGCAATGATGGATCCCGCCGTTCAGATGGAACAGGCGTTGCAGGAGGCAAAGGAGCAGGATCGAGACCTCCGTGAGCAGGCATCGCGGGTCATAGCGCACAGAACCGAGATCCAGATGAAGCTGGATCGCGGTGTTGACGCTGCTGCAAAGGCCAAGGCAGGTGCCACACAGGCACTGCTAAACCTGAAGAAGGCGCAGGAGTCTGGTGACGCCGCAGGAGTTGAGAAGTGGCAGAAGGCTGCACAGGCACTTGCGCTGGATCTCGAAACCCAGGAGCGCCTCGTCGAAGGCCTCAAGACACAGTATGCAACCGCTGATGAGCAGGCAGAGCTCGCCAAGAAGCAGGTCAGTTCGAATGCAATGAGGTTGAAGCAGCTCACCGCCAAGCGAATGGAACTGATCGGAAAGCTTGAACAGGCAAAGATGCAGGAGCAGGTGAACAAGACTCTCGAATCGATCAACAGGCCGATTGAGTCATCGGGGCCATCATTTTCTGAGATTGAAGACAAGATCAACAGGCGCATG
>CAYTTD010000010.1:0-13220 GCA_964440595.1 uncultured Gaiellales bacterium | reverse complement strand
TCAAACGAAAATCTAGCGGAGGCGGAGTGGTGTCTATTGCGAACTTCACGACACCTGATTTTGTCCCGCTTGGGTTGTGGATTACCCGTAGCTCGTGGTCTCCCTCGGCGAGCTTCGAATGAGGCCTGAAGAAAACGCGCTCAGAAGACTTGATCTGAAAATCTCCAGCAACTTTTTCGCCGTCGATCGACACAACAGGCTTCTCCGAAGCCAGGTCGAGACCGCTTGCCTCCACCCGAATAGTTGGCCTAAGTTGTCGTATCTCGGTACTGGTAACGGAAGCCGATATTTCAGACGCGAAAACAACGCTGGCGACGAGCGCTGCGATAGCAATGATCAGCACTGCAACGGCCGCAGCAAAACCTACCTTCATGGCAAGTGAAAGGGACTCCCAACCCCTGCGCTGATGTTTTGAGGCTCGTGATCTCATGAACTTGAATGCATGTTAGTTGAAACCAGGGTAGCACGGTTTTACGCCGGAGCTGATTGCGCCCCTGAAGGCCAACAAGTCGGGCAGGTGGTGCTCATGGCATTAGCGTAGACGACGTAGGACCTTACGAGTTGAAAACCGGAGCGCCCACACTCTCCACACCGCTTCGAATACGATTGCACCCGACATCTTGGATTCCCCGAATTCCCGATCAATGAAGGTAATTGGCACTTCTTTGACCTTGAACCCCGCAAGGACGGAGCGCCAGGTAAGGTCTATCTGGAACATATAGCCCTGAGCTGAGACGCTTCCCAGGTCGAGAGACTCAAGAACCTCGCGGTGAAAGCACTTGAAGCCACCGGTTAAATCACGGACTTGCAGCGAAAGCACTTTTCGGGCATAGAAAGATCCCCATTTACTGATCAACCTTCTCAGGAGCGGCCAGTTTTCTACACCGCCTCCAGGTATGTTCCTCGAGCCCAGAACCAGATCCGCGTTCGCAGCCCCGGCTATAAGCCGAGGAACATCAGCGGGATCATGTGAAAAATCACAATCCATCTCCATGACCAGCTCAGCTCCGCCTTCGAGGGCCTCCTGAAAACCTGCTAGGTATGCCCGACCCAAGCCTTCCTTTCCAGTGCGATGAAGGACCTTTACCCGCGGCTCCTTCGCCGCCCACGCATCTGCCAATTCACCGGTCCCGTCAGGTGAGTTATCGTCAATAACCAGGATCGTTCCATTGATTTGCGCACTATTGAACACGTCGAGGAGCGCCACAATCATTCTCTCGATGTTTTCGCGTTCGTTATAGGTTGGAAGACAAACCCAAACCGGATCAGACGTAGTGCTCACATCGTCTAGTTACCCAATCAATGGATAAAGTTATCAACAAATCCTTTGAGCGATCCAGGTAGTTGAGCCTCAGGATTGTTGGCAGAAAACGAAACAAGAGCACCGAACATATCAGCGTCTTCCTTTGGTTGGCTGCTGGACCCGGTGGAGGTACCAACAATAGCCTTGCTCGCAATCATCTCCCGTTGGGCAAGCTTTTTGACTTCACGGTATTTTCTCCCCAAACCGGTAAACATGCCGCCGTTCGCAACCTTTAGGAACGCTTCGACAAATCCATTTTTCTCTGACGGGTGCTCCAGGGTGCGATCAAGCCAAAATGCCTTCGCAAGCGCGGCCATTGAAGCCTGCGACTGTTGGGCCTCAAGCACGATCGTCCTGGTCTCAAGATTCACTCGCGGATGCTCCCCTGCTTTGGCAACCTGGAAAGCCCAATTACGAGCCAGGGCCGCGGACGCCGATTGGCTAACCCCCAGCCTTTGAAGTAGTTGATCCCGAAGCAGAACCGCTGCCTGGTCGGAAGAGGGCAGCATGCCCCCTATCATCTGCTCGACCATGAAAGCACCCTGCATTGCGCCAGGATCTCCGAATTTGGATACGACGCCTGCCGCCATCCTGAGGATTCCCATGACGTCCATCCCAGGAAAAGACATCGAACGCAATCCGTTTACACCCGTTGATCCAGCGAGCTTCATCAAAAACTGTGCGACCTTGATACGTCGGGGATCATTTGGAGCAAGGTTCTCCATATCCTGAAACAGCTGCAGTGCCGCGCGGAACTGTTCGGCGCGAGCTTTCTCCGATCCAGGCGCGTTCTTTACAGCCTGATTTGCCGCCACAAGGCGGCTTTCAGAAGCCGCTAAACCATCGCGCCCCTCCATCGAAGAACCCCGCGAGACCATCCCTCCTGCCGCTTTGCCTATGCGGTCTACTGCCTGAGACATCGCTGCGATTGGATCCCCGGAAAACCCGGTAGGGCGCGCCTCCACTGCTCTTTGATAGGTAGAAGTCGCGGGCGACGCTGACGCACCAGAAGTACCGGTGATACCGCCAGTAGTCGATGGTCGTATGTCTTTTGGAAGCTCGCTCAACTTGCCTACCCGTGTACTCCCGTTAAATTCGGTTACCGGTTCATCGGCAAACAGGCCGAAAAAATCCCACCATCCGGCCCAAAAAGGCCACGGCTTGGCCGCGCAGCGGAGGGTTGTTTGTTATCAGGAAAGGAATTCAGCCAGGGACTGAACAAGAATTCCGGGATTATCCGCAGAAGATGTTGAGAGAGCAACCAACTCTTCTGGAGCTATCTCGGGCGATACGACTACCCGCTCGTTGTTCAAGTCGTCCAGCATTGAAAGCTCCTGAAAAGTTTTTACATCGGTGTAGTCATCGCCAGCCGCAAAAACATAGCTGAATTCGCCCGAGAACCTCTCAAGAATCATCCTTGTGGCCACACCCTTGCAACGGCTTCCAATGCCCCTTGCCTCAAGCGAGTGATGGCAGTCATGAATCTCGATGGCCCGCGGGTCCACAACCATTTGCAGCTGGCTTCTCATCTGCCTCCGTGTTTGATCAGGGTTCGTAGACTCGCGCAGCGACATGGTTACAGAGAATCCTTTGTCCTCGTGTTGCCAACCAACCGTGTGAGCAAGAGTCAAAATACGATCAAGATGTGGACGGGAAGCAAGAGCTACCTCGTCCACATCTTCAATTCCATCACTCCACAATATGTGTGCACCGTGGACGGCCGCGAAGTTGACGCCACTGACCGGCAAAAGCTCCCTGGCTCGCTCAAGAGTTCTTCCTGTAACGGCGCAAACTCCAGCGCTTCGCTCGACAAGATCCTCGACAACAGATATCGCGTCGCTCGCCACTACGGCATCTGCCGCGTCGGGAACAAGCTGGGACAAAGTGCCGTCGATATCAAGTATGAACAGTGTCTGGTCTATGCCAGGTCGATCGTTGCTCATTGCGCCTCACTACATCTGTTTAGTGTTTCGTTCACGCGATTGTGTCAGACTTCCATCCGGAAAGAGGAGGTATTTCTTGGCATCAGAAAATTGGCACTGCTCTGATGGCGTGCGAAGCGCCGCAAACGTAACTCGCCTTATCAACCAGTTGGTTGACGCAGGTGAAATCGCAGTTGAGGGTAGCGACGCTTTTGAGAGCCTTTGGCGTTACTCTGTTGAATCTCCCGAGGAGTTCTGGCCTACGATGTTTTCGTTTCTGGGACTCGAAACCGACACAAGCTGGACACAGGTTCTTCAGGCTGAAGACCCCAGGTTTCCAAAATGGTTCAGTGGATCAACTTTGAATATTGCTCAATGCTGTGTGTATCGAAATGCCAGAAATGAAGCTGATGGTGGCGGCAAATATGTTGGAACACACGGCAAACCAAATCCTCTCGCCATCAAGTGGGAAGGGGAAGACGGGACGCGGCGACAGCTCACATGGCAGGAGCTACGTGAAGCCGTGGACGCGGCGGCTCGGGGGCTAATAAACGAAGGAGTATTGCCCGGGGATCGTGTTGCATTGTTCATGCCAATGATTCCCGAAGTTGCAGTTGCTTTTTACGCAGTGGCTGCTGTTGGCGCGATAGCGGTGCCAATTTTTTCCGGGTTTGCTGCCGAAGCGGTTGCCCAAAGGCTGGAACACTCCAAAGCCAAAGTCATGATCTGTGTGGACGCCACACCCAGAAGAGGGTCGAGCGTAGAGGTCTTGCCAACAGCTCAACAGGCAGTAAAGATGGCTGGGTGCATCGAAAAACTGGTTGTCTACCGGCGTGGCGACGTTGCAGCGAAAAAGACGTCCGGTGACGGAGTTGTTGAATGGCGCGACCTTGTTAATCGCGAAGCATGGAGTGCGGCAGCGCGTGACGCAAAGACGCCGGTGATGGTTGATTCAGAGCACCCTTTGATGTTGGCGTACACCTCGGGTACCACAGGTGCTCCAAAGGCAGCAGTGCACGTGCATGGCGGATTTATGACCAAGATTGCGGAGGAGGGTGCCGTTCAGACGGACATCAAGCCGAGTGACACAGTTAGTTGGGTGACAGACATGGGTTGGATCATGGGCCCGTGGCTTCTGGTTGGTGCGCATGCTAACGGGGCCTGCGTCATGATGTACGAAGGAGCTCCTGATTTCCCAACCCCGGCCCGCATGTGGGAAATTGTCGATAACAACGAAGTTACCGTTCAGGGCGTTTCGCCCACCTTGATTCGGGCTTTGATGGCGCACGGAGACGAGCACTTGTCCACTTCAACACGCAAGTCGCTAAGAGTGCTGGCCTCGACCGGCGAGCCTTGGAACCATGCCCCATATACCTGGCTGCATCAGAGGGTTGCCGAGGGGCGTTGCCCTATCATCAATCTGTCAGGGGGAACGGAAGTCGGCGCGTGCTTTCTGTCTCCAACACCACTTACTGAATTCAAGCCGATGACGTTGGGATCCCCTTGCCTTGGAATGGCAATGGAAGTCAGAGACGAATCAGGGGAGGCGCTTGGCAGGGGTGAGGGCGTCGGTGAATTGGTGTGCACGCAGCCTTGGCCAGGGATGACCCGAGGGTTTTGGGGCGAAGGTGGCAAAGAGCGATATATCGAGGCCTATTGGAGTCGATGGCCAAACGTGTGGGTTCATGGTGACTGGGCGTCGATCGATGAAGACGGCCTTTGGTACCTGCATGGCAGGAGCGATGACACCATTAATGTCGCGGGAAAAAGAATTGGACCGGCAGAGTACGAATCGATACTGGTTAGTCATGATCTGGTAAAAGAGGCCGCCGCAATCGGCGTGCCACATCAGTTGAAGGGCGAGTCAGTGTGGTGTTTCGTGGTCTGTAAAGCGGAAAACACAGACCAGGACACCCAAACATCAGACGCTCTTAAGCAGTATGTAGCTGCCCGTCTGGGAAAGCCGTTTTCTCCCGAAAAGGTACTATTTGTCGACGAGCTGCCACGGACTCGTTCAGCAAAAATTGTACGTCGGGCAATTAGAAATGCTGCACTCGGAAAAGAAATGGGGGATACTTCCATGATTGAGAACCCCGCTTCAATACAGGGAATAGAAGCCACGGTTCGACAATCATAGTTTTCCCGTTGGAAAGGTGAGGAAATGTCACAGACTACCGTTGAGAACGATGCAATCGAAGTTCTGCTTGAGGAGCAAAGGGTGTTTCCTCCACCTGCTGCTTTCGTAGAGGCGTCAGAGTGGTCTGATCCGGAGGTGTATGCGAAAGCATCTTCAGACCCCGAGGGGTGGTGGGAGTCCTGGGCAAAGAAGCTCGATTGGATCGAGCCATGGAGCAAGGTTCTTGATTGGAGTGATGCCCCCTTCGCCAAGTGGTTTGTGGGAGGCAAGCTGAACGTAAGCGCAAACTGCCTTGATCGACACGTTGCTGCAGGAAAGGGCGATCGTGTTGCCTACTATTGGGAGGGAGAAGACGGCGAGCGCCGTGCGTACACCTATGCTGAGATGCTGACGATGGTAAAAAAGTTTGCCAACGTACTGAAGGGCCTTGGCGTCAAGAAGGGCGATCGTGTTGCGATCTTCCTTCCAATGGTCATAGAGCTTCCGGTTGCCATGTTGGCGTGTACTCGAATTGGTGCACCGCATAGCGTTGTGTTTGGAGGATTTTCATCCCAGGCTCTCGCCGACAGAATCAACGACTCGGATTGCCAGGTCGTGATCACTGCAGATGGCGGCTACCGGCGGGGTAACGTTGTTCCGCTCAAGGAACTCGCTGACGAGGCCATGAAGTCAACACCCGGGGTAAGAAATTGTGTTGTTGTTCAGAGGATGAAAAACGACATTAGTTGGCAGGATTCCCGCGACCTGTGGTGGCACGACCTGATGGCTGATACCACCGAGGAGTGCGCACCAGAGCCGATGGACAGCGAGGATTTGCTCTACCTGCTCTACACCTCCGGCACCACAGCGAAGCCAAAAGGAATCATGCATACAACCGGTGGTTACCTCACAGGTGTATCTGCTACCGCGAAAATGGTTTTTGACCTCAGAGAGTCCGACGTTTACTGGTGCGCAGCTGACATCGGCTGGGTCACCGGGCACAGCTACATCGTTTATGGGCCATTGGCAAACGGCGCTACCAGCGTACTCTACGAAGGTGCTCCAGACTGGCCGGAAAAGGATCGCAACTGGGAGATCATCGAACGATATGGCGTAACAATTCTTTACACCGCCCCAACGGCTATTCGAGCGTTCATCAAATGGGGAGATCAGTACCCCAACAAGCATGACCTGTCGTCACTTCGGCTCCTGGGATCTGTTGGCGAGCCAATCAACCCGGAGGCCTGGATCTGGTACCACAAGGTTATCGGCGGTGAGAGGTGTCCGATCGTTGACACCTGGTGGCAGACTGAGACGGGTCAAATCATGGTGTCTCCATTACCGGCAATCACAGCAACCAAGCCTGGTAGCGGAACCCATCCATTGCCAGGAATTGACGCCGTAGTCGTTGATGAGCAGGGAGTGCCGGTTGAGAAGGGTCACGGCGGCTACCTGGTATTGAGAAAGCCCTGGCCGGCGATGACCAGGGGTATCTGGGGTGACAAGCAACGGTTCGTAGATACGTACTGGTCAAAATATGCGCCACATTACTTTGCCGGAGACGGCGCTAAATTTGATGAGGACGGATACATTTGGGTCCTCGGCCGCGTTGATGATGTGATGAATGTATCCGGACACCGCATTTCAACCATGGAGGTTGAAAGCTCCCTTGTTGAGCATCCAAAGGTTGCAGAGGCTGCTGTTGTCGGTAAAGCGCATGAGGTGTCAGGCGAGTGCATCTGCGCGTTCGTAACAGTTGACGACGGCGTCGAGGCTGGAGAAGACCTTATCGCTGAACTGCGAGATCACGTTTCCGAGCGAATCGGAAAATTTGCCCGACCCAATATGGTACTTTTCGCTGACCAGCTTCCAAAAACGAGATCAGGAAAAATCATGCGTCGCCTTTTGAAGGACATAGCCGAGGGCCGTGAGTTGGGTGATACAACGACACTTCAGGATGCTTCGGTAGTTGAAGATCTGCGAAATCAGGTTCTTTCACGTTCCTGAGCAATTCGATGGTTCAAGAACCTCGAGCAGAAGGCCGATAGTCGATATAGATGTACTACGCACCGGAACCACATTATGAGGCTGCTCGCAGAGGTAAGGATTACCTGCTCGCTGCCTTTGTGGCGTTGGTAGTACTGGGAGCCGTGCTGCTATTTGCAGCGTCCAGAGGGTTTGGCCAAAAAACCAGCGGGTTTTCAGAAGTTAAATCAGAAGCGGCTGCAATGGGCATTATCGTGCGCGGAGCCAACGCGAAGAAGTCAGAGTTTGACGCTGTTTTCAAGTCCTCCGACAGTGGAAAGCTGGTGACCGCCGAGAGGATATCCGCTGAGAGAAACACTCGTCGAAGCAGAAGTGACGCCGTTGCAAAGGTTGGCAAGGCTGTGCTGCTGGATGGTCGGATTGTGATTGAAAACGCGTCCATGGCAGCATATGCAAGAGTCTCAAATGGCCGCGCTGAGGGGGCGGCAACAGTGGGCACAAACATGGTCGTCACAATCGACGGTAACCAGGTTGCCGGAACTCCTAACAGCACGCACAAGGTGGATGGGGTTGGGGTCCTGGTTGTCAACGAGCAGGCGATAGTCGCCAATTCACCGTCCGGGGATGAACACACCGGGCCAAGGTTCAAAGTGGTAGCGGCGGCTGCGCACCTCAGGATCGCGAAGGACGGATCAGAGGTTCTGGTTGCGCCGGTCGAGGCAGGCGTGAAACAAGGCAAGGTTGTAAGCGGTGAAAGGCGGGATAGCCCAGACACGGCCGCAGCTCCAAATGTGAACATGGCCGGGGCTTTCATTGCCGCAGGCAAAACACCTCCTACGAGCGGATACGCGGCAGGGCAGCCAAAGCCCGGCACGACCGATTTGCCCAGGCTTGATACAAACGTAAGAGCGGCTGCAGAAACTCCAACGGCTTCGTTGCAGAAGTACATTTTTCCCGTACTTGGTGCGAGCTCGTATACAAATGATTGGGGCGCACCACGCGCATCTACCGGGATTCCACATCAAGGCACCGACATCTTTGCTGACGAAGGCACTCCAATAGTTGCTGTTGCAGATGGAGTGATTGAGAGAGTCGGGTGGAACTCAATCGGTGGCTACCGCTTCTGGCTTCATGATCAGTGGGGAAACGCCTTCTACCACGCTCACCTTGCAGCGTTCTCTCCTATTGCCCGTGATGGGGCGTGGGTCAAGGCCGGTGACGTAATCGGATTCGTTGGTGATACAGGCGACGCCAAGGGAACTCCCTACCACCTTCACTTTGAAGTGCATCCCGGCAATGGTGACGCAGTTAATCCTTTTCCATTTCTTACGGCATGGAAGAAGGGAATTGCGTCACCAAAGATATTTTCCGGGTCGTCAATGGGCGGGTTTGCTCCACTACCTTTGACGGAGGCCTGGGACATAGCTCCGAACGCAGGTACAGGCGGGGACATAATGGGATCGCTGCCCGGAGATGAGCGCACCAGGAGCATCGAAGAAGAAAACAGGCCGGTACCCGAGGACCAGTCACTTGCCGCAGCGATAGCTGGAGCAGGAATCTAGTAAGTGGGTGCTGCGTAATCGAACTCTTCTTCGCTGCCGAAGAGGTGATCTTTGATCCACTTACGCGTGGAAGCACCTGTGGCCGGGTTGAATAGCACCACAACTATCAAGGCAATGACAAGAAATGTGCTCCACCCGGACCTATTGCGAGGCTTCTCTCCGCTCATTCGCACAATCGCTTCACTGAGATTCTGCACTGTTGTGTCAATCTCATCTCTCAGATCCTCATCACGCGAAAACTTGCCGGCTGCGCCAAGAGGCCCCTCGCCTGACAGCTCGCGATAGACCGTTCTGGCAGCGCGCCATGCACGCAACACGTTATCTTTGACGTCATCGTCGTGAATTGCTCTATCTACATATGGCCTGAATGCCTCAAACGTTCCTGAATCTCGCGCCATGACTACTACTCCCGGCAATCGTTATTTACTGGCTACTGCCGCCAAAAAAATTTCTCTTATGCCGACTACCCGCGCCGGTACAGTTTGTAACCCTCATTTGGCAGGCAACGTTGACAGGCCTCAACGCATCGCGACACAAGCAGGGCAATTTGCGGTAATCTTCCTAGGCTACAAAACAGAAAGGTTCATTTGATGTCTGATAATTATCGCGGAGTTACCCTTTGGTTTACAGGACTCTCGCAGGCAGGAAAAACAACAATCTCATCCATAGTTACCGAGAAGTTGCGGGAGCGCGGCGTTACCAGGCTCGAAACCCTCGACGGCGACGTTATGCGAATGGGCCTATGCCAAGGACTTGGATTTACCAAGGAGGATCGCGACGAGAACGTGCGCCGGCACTACCTTACTGCGCAACTGCTTACGCGAAACGACGAAGTAACGATTTGTGCGCTGATATCTCCTTACAGAGAAGCACGTGACACCGCGCGCGCTTTGATCGGAGACTTCATTGAGATCTACTGCGAGGCTCCGCTTGAGGTATGCGCAGAACGTGACACCAAGGGCTTTTATGCCAAGGCTATCGCTGGTGAGATCAAGAACTTTACGGGCGTGAGCGATCCGTACGAGGCTCCGCTGAATCCGGAACTTACCTTGAACACCGCTGAGGGCACTGCTGAACAACATGCCGATACCGTGATTCGTTTCATGGAGGAGAAGGGCTACCTTACTCCTCAAAACGATCGCGAGCTTGCCGGCTCAGCTAACTGAGAAGCTGAATGGATCTGGAAAAACTTTCCAGCGTTCTTGAAGAGCTGAATCAGCCCAGATACCGCTATAGGCAGATCCTCGATGCGTTAACGGACCCAAAGGCAAGCAGCTTCCTGGAAGTTGGCACATTGCCGTCGAAGCTACGTGAGCAATTGGCGGAGCGAATTGACTGGTGTACCTTTACTGTTACTGATCGCGTCGAGTCTGAGGTTGACGGTTCGATCAAGTGGCGGCACGAGACGCCAGAGGGTGATCCGTTCGAAACGGTCTTGATGCGTTTTGATCGAAAGTCAACACCAGAACCAAGGTTTTCCGGTTGCATTTCAAGCCAATCTGGTTGCGCCTTGGCGTGCAGCTTCTGTGCGACTGGTCGGATGGGATTCAAAAGAAGCCTTAATCGATGGCAGATACTCGACCAGGCTGCATTGCTTGTGCGAGAGCGCGCTCTCGCAGGTGGGCGCCTCCATAACCTTGTGTTGATGGGTATGGGAGAGCCGCTCCAGAACTATGATGAGGTTATCTCAGCATGCCAGATGATGAATGACCCATCAATTCTCGGGATTGCGGCGCGCCGTATTGCGATATCTACTGCGGGCTGGGTGCCCGGTATTGAGAAGCTGGCGCAAGAGAAGGAACAGTTCAAGTTGGCGGTTTCTCTACATGCCCCGGACGACGAGACACGCGCCGAGCTGATGCCGGTGAACCGGCGGTTCCCAGTGAATGCAGTCATGCAGGCCTGTAAGAAGTACCGAGAAGTCACCGGACGAAGAATCTTTATTGAATACCTGATGCTAGAGGGCGTCAATGACTCTGCTGGACAGGCAGAAATGCTTGCAGACCTTTTGGTTGGTGGTGGATACCATGTGAATCTGATCTGCTACAACCCAACGGAAACCGAGTTTACTGCGTCCAGCAACGAAACCGTACGGATGTTCTCGCGAGCGCTTGATGAGCGGGGAATTCCAAACTCCTATCGAATATCACGGGGGCGCGATATCAACGCGGCTTGCGGCCAACTCGCTTCAAAGCACCGGTAGGAGCAAGCGTGTAGCCACCAAGGTTGGCCAGAGAACCTTTTGCAAAAACTATGTCAACTACCTGGTTCACGTGCTCAACCAGATGAAATGTCAGCCCCTTCGCAAGGTGGGGCGGAATGTCTTCAACATCCGCACGATTAGACTCAGGCAAAATGACATGCCGGATGGATTCGCGGCGTGCAGCGAGCGTCTTCTGCTTTACTCCGCCTATGGGCAGAACCAGTCCGGTAAGGGTGATTTCGCCTGTCATCGCAACGTCGTTTCGCGGCATTATGCCCTGGGTGACTGACCAGAGAGCAGTCGCCATGGCGATGCCGGCAGAAGGCCCATCTTTAGGGACCGCGCCCGCCGGAACATGAATGTGCAGGTCGTGCGCGGCAAACCAGTCTTTTGCGGATGTATCTCCTTCAAGCTCGCTTTGCAGCCAGGTTTTTGCTGCTCGTGCAGACTCCTCCATCACATCGCCGACGTGGCCAGTGACGTTCAGCCGACCACTTCCTGGAACGGCCGCGCACTCGATGAACAGAACATCCCCACCTGCGTCGGTCACTGCGAGACCCGTTACCACGCCCAGTTCTCGCCGTGACCTTCGTGGCTCCGGACGGTGTCGCGGAGGGCCAAGAAGCGTCGGCAGCATTTCGGATGAAACCGTAACCGTTCGCTTACGTCTATCAACAATCTGTCGTGCAACTTTGCGCATCAGGGTCTGGAGGTGTCTGTCGAGCTCGCGCACTCCAGCCTCACGGGTCCAGATGTTGATTATCTGACGGATTGAGGCAGCAGGAACCTTTGCGTTTGTTCGTTTGAGGCCCTGTTCCTCCAACCGTTTTGGTATCAGGTGTCGTTGTGCGATATGAACTTTTTCCTGCTCGGTGTAACCCTCAATCTGGATAACTTCCATACGGTCTCGGAGCGCGGGAGGAATGGTGTCCATGCGATTTGCTGTGCAGATAAACAGCGCCTTGGAAAGGTCAACGGGTACATCAAGATAGTGGTCGCGGAATGAATCATTCTGCTCTGGATCCAGAACCTCGAGCATTGCTGATGATGGATCCCCGCGCCAGTCGGAACCCATCTTGTCGATCTCATCGATCATGAAAACGGGGTTGAGGGATGCGCAGTCTCGAAGGGAGCGAACGATGCTTCCCGGCATCGAACCGACGTACGTACGCCGGTGGCCTCGAATCTCAGATTCATCGCGTACACCACCAACGGAGATCCTTGCAAACTTCCTGCCCATCGCGTTCGCCACCGAGCGGCCGAGGGACGTCTTGCCAACTCCAGGCGGGCCCACGAAGCAAAGAATTGCTCCCGGAACGCTGTCACCGCGTAGCTTCGATACCGCAAGGTGATCGAGAATCCGTTCCTTGACGCGATCAAGGCCCCAGTGATCCTTATCCAGAGTTTTTCGCGCATGCACCAGATCGAGATTGTCTTCGGTAGTGACACCCCAAGGCAAGCTTGCCAACCACTCCAGATACGACCGAATGACACCATGTTCTGAAGACTGTTCAGGGGTGCGACCAAGACGATCAAGCTCGCGGTCGGCCTGTTTTCTTGCTGCGTCCGGGAGAGGAAGCGCAGCTAGCCTTTCCCGCAGCTCGCGAACCTCCTCAGGCTGGTCCTCACCCAGCTCTTCCTGAATGGTCCGGAGCTGCTGTCTGAGAAACCAGTCGCGTTGTGCCTTGGACATCTCGACGTGAACTTCGCTCTGAATCCTTGAACCGAGCTCAAGGATCTCAGCCTCGCGGCTGATTATCTGCAAAACAGTACGGAGCCGCTCCTGCACATCGAGGCATTCCAGAATTTTTTGACGATCGGCGATTGGGAGTCGAACCGTGGCAGCAATCAGATGACAAAGCTCACCAGCAGACTCGATGTTCGCAGCAACGATTTGCAGCTCGTCTGGAAGATATGACGCGTGTTCAATGATATTTGAGAACACGTGCAAGATCTGCGTGGCAAGCGCTCGGGACTCGTTTGACTCCTCGTTCCCGGTGTCAGGCAACACGCTGACTTTTGCGGTAAGCCCACCGCTGCGACCTTTGGTTACGCTGCTAATCTCAACTCGCTCCAGACCCTGAACTATCGCCCTGATGGTTCCGTCCGGAAGATTGATGACCCTGTG